>DOUV01000529.1 GCA_003520455.1 Chloroflexota bacterium
ACCTGCTGCCGACGGCCCAGGCCTGGGCGGCCCGACTGGCCAGCGGCCCGTCGCTGGCGCTCGGCATGACCAAGCGCATGGTCAACAATGAGTGGAACATGGACCCCATCTCTGCTATCGAAGCGGAAGCTCAGGCCCAGGCACTGATGCTGATGAGCGCTGACCACCGTGAGTTCTACGAGTCGTACAGGGACAAACGCAAGCCCTCCTGGCAGGGGCGGTAGGGTTGAACTGGGAACGAAATGACCCATCGCATCATCAACCCGGATTTCCTTGCGCCGGCCGTCGGTTTTGCCTATGCTGTTGAGAGCCAGAGGGGGCGCGTGCTCTGGCTGGGTGGCCAGAATGGACACGATGCTGAGGGCGAGATCGTGGGCCGCGGTGACCTCGTGGCCCAGTTCGACAGGGCGCTCGAAAACATCGTTGCCGTCGTTCGCGCGGCGGGCGGCCAGCCCGAGCACGTCGTCAAGCTCACCCTCTACGTCTCCGACGTTCAGACCTACCGTGAGAACCGCAAGGCGCTGGGGCCTGTCTACCGCAAACACATGGGCCGGCACTACCCGGCGATGCTCTTGCTGGCTGTCGCCGGCTTCTTCGACGAGGAGGCCCTGATCGAGATCGAAGGGGTTGCGGTCATTCCGGATGAAGAAGTTGTGGGGGAGGCGGTGACTCCGCTGGCTTCTCTCACCTGATCGCGGTGCTATCGCTATCATGAACTTTGCGCTCACGCCCGAACAGCAGGCCGTGCAGGCCCGCGCCCGCGATTTTGCCCAGAACGAGGTGGCGCCGCTGGCGCGCGAGGCCGACGAGCGCGGCGAGTTCCCGCTACACCTGGTTCGCCGCCTGGCCGAGCTGGGTTTCCTCGCCGGGCCGGTGCCCCCGCAGTATGGTGGGGCAGGGCTGGACTATGTGAGCTTCGCCACGGTGTACGAGGAGTTGGGCCGCGCCGACTCATCGGTGCGCGGGTTTCTGGCGGTTCACGCCGGGCTGGTCTCGATGTGCATTAATGATTGGGGCACGCCCGAGCAGAAGGAGCGCTATCTCCCCTTGCTTGCCTCCGGTGACCGGATCGGCTGCTACTGCCTGACCGAGCCCAACGCCGGCTCAGATGCTGCCAGCATGGAGACCTCGGCCCGTCGCGAGGGGGATACCTGGCTCCTCAACGGCCAGAAGATCTGGATCACCAATGGAAACATTGCCGACCTGGCGATTATCTTCGCGCGAACAGCTCCTTCCAGGGGGCAAGGGGCGGGCCGGGACGGGCCGCGCCACCGCGAGATCTGTGCCTTCCTCATCGAGACCAGCACGCCAGGCCTGGAGCGGGAGAAAATGCCCGGCCAGGAGTTGGGCCACCGGGCCAGCGACCACGCCGTGATTACCCTGCGCGACTGCCGCGTGCCCGACAGCGCCCTGCTGGGCCCCCTTGGCACCGGCTTCAAGGTGGCGATGAGCGCTCTCGATCACGGGCGGCTCGGCGTCGCCGCCGGGGCCGTCGGAGTAGGCCAGGCCTGCCTGGACGCCTGCATCGAGTTTGCCCGCACTCGCCGCCAGTTCGGTCAGCGTATCGGCGATTTCGAGATGATCCAGCAGGTCATCGCCGACATGAGTGCCGATATCGAGGCCGCGCGTCTGCTGACCTACCGTGCCGCGTGGGTCAAGCAACAGGGTGGCCGTAGCACGCGCGAGACCTCCACTGCCAAGCTCTTCGCGACCGAGGCGGCCGTGCGTGCCGCCGACCAGGCCGTGCTGCTCCACGGCGGGCGCGGCTATTCGAACCTCTACCCCGTCGAGCGCTACTATCGCGATATCAAGGGGCTCCAAATCTACGAGGGCACCTCGCATATCCAACGAATCGTGATCGCGCGCGAACTGATTGGGAAGGACGTGCGTGATGCGTGATGTGTGAGAGAACGCATCGCGCATCACACAGGCGCATCCTCAAACAAGCATCCAAGCGAGGAGGCCAGAACCATGAGAGCATCGGATTTACCGCTCTACTACAATGCGGTCGACATTCTGGAGCGCAACCTGGCAGCGCGCGCCGACAAGGTCGCCCTCTACAGTCTGGAGCGGGAAATGACCTTCCGGCAGGTTTCGGAGGAGGCCAACCAGGTCGGCGGTGCATTGAGGGGCTTGGGCGTCCGCATCGGGGAGTATGTCGGCCTGCTCTCGCTCGATGGTCCCGAGTGGGTGACGTCATTCTTTGGCACCCTGAAAATCGGTGCGATTGCCGTCGGAATGAACACCCTCCTCACGCCGCGCGAGTATGCCTACATGCTGAACGACAGCCGGGCCCGCGTCCTCATCGTCCACGAGAGCCTGGTACCGGCGATCGAGGAGGTGCGGGACCAGTTGCCCTTCCTCGAACACATCATCGTGATCGGGCCGAACGGCCGGGAGGGCTACCGTTCCTACACGGACTGGATTCGCAGCCAGCCGACCGAACTGCAGACGGTCCGAACCCACCGCGATGATTTCTGCTCGCTGAACTACTCCAGCGGAACCACCGGCCAGCCGAAGGGCATCCTCCATGCTCACAAGGACTACCCGCTCACGGCGCAACTGTGGGGCGTGAACGTGTTGGGCCTGCGCGAGGATGACCGCACGTTTGCCGTCGCCAAGCTCTTCTTCACCTTCGGCCTGGGCGGCAACCTGATCTTCCCCTGGTACGCCGGCGCGAGCGTGGTTCTCTTCGCCGGGGCGCCCCGCATCGTGGAGAACGTGCTGAAGACCATCGATCGCTTCAAACCCACCATCCTCTACAACGCCCCGACCGGCTATGCCGCCGCGCTGGCGCAGGACGAGCTCACCGAGAAGTACGACCTCTCCTCGCTGCGGCTGTGCGCCTCGGCCGGCGAGGCGTTGCCGGCGCCCATCTGGCACGCCTGGAAGGAGCGCACCGGCGTCGACATCATCGACGGCATCGGCTCGACCGAGAACTTCCACATCTTCCTCTCGAACCGTCCCGGCGACATTCGCCCGGGGAGTAGTGGCAAGCCCTTCGACGGCTACGAACTCAGGATCGTCGACGAGCAGGGCTCGGAACTGCCGCGCGGCGAGGTGGGTAACCTGTGGGTGAAAGGGCAGACGGCAGCACTCTTCTACCTGCACGAGTATGAGAAGAGCCAGCAGACGTTCCGGGGCGAGTGGTTGGTCACGGGCGACAAGTATTACATTGACGAGGACGGCTACTACTGGCACGCGGGCCGCTCAGACGACATGCTGAAAGTGGGCGGGATCTGGGTGTCGCCGGTCGAGGTCGAGAGCACGCTGCTGAGCCACCCGGCGGTGTTGGAGTGCGCCGTCGTCGGGCAGGCCGATGATGCCAATCTGATCAAGCCCAAGGCCTTCGTGACCCTCAAATCGGGGTACTCACCCTCGGACGGCCTGGCACAGGAGATGATCGAATTTTGCCGGGAGCAGATGGCCGCCTACAAGCGCCCTCGCTGGATCGAGTTCGTGGCCGAACTGCCGAAGACCGCCACCGGGAAGATTCAGCGCTTCAGGCTGCGTGAGGAGAGCCGGCCTGGCGGGTCGGCTCTCGAGCCGTGAGAAGTGTCGCCAATTGCGTGGGACGTGAGCCAATGGACCGCGGATCATGCTTCACGCATCACATCGGTGCGCCTTCAAGTGAGGGCCTATGTTAAAGCGCCCGAGTTTGCGCAACACGTACCCTGAAAGGAGACCCCTATGGCCGACCAGTACAAGTACATGCTGACCGAAGAGGACATCCCCACGGCCTGGTACAACATCGCGCCCGACCTCCCGCGGCCGCTGCCGCCGGTGTTGCACCCAGGTACCGGCCAGCCTATCGGCCCAGATGACCTGGCGCCTCTCTTCCCGATGGCACTGATCCTGCAAGAGGTCAGCCAGGACCGCTGGATCGAGATTCCTGAACCGATTCGCGAGGTCTACAAGCTCTGGCGCCCGACGCCGCTCTACCGGGCCTGGCGGCTCGAGCGGATGCTCGACACCCCGGCCCACATCTACTACAAGTACGAGGGAGTCAGCCCCGTCGGCAGCCACAAGCCCAACACGGCTGTGGCCCAGGCCTACTACAACAAAGCAGAAGGCGTGCAGGGATTGACGACTGAGACCGGTGCCGGACAGTGGGGCAGTGCGCTCTCGTTCGCCTGCAGTCTTTTCGATCTGGAGTGTCACGTCTACATGGTCAAGGTCTCCTACCAGCAGAAGCCCTACCGGCGCATCATGATGGAGACCTACGGCGCCGACGTCACGCCCAGCCCGTCAGATAAGACTGAGTCGGGACGGAAGATCCTGGCGGAGAACGCGGACTCACCCGGTAGCCTCGGCATCGCCATCTCCGAGGCCGTGGAGGCGGCGGCCACCAGCGGGGGACGCTACAAGTACAGCCTCGGCTCGGTGTTGAACCACGTCCTCACCCACCAGTCGGTCATCGGGCAGGAGGCGCTCAAGCAGATGGAGATGGCAGGTGAATATCCTGACGTCGTCATCGGCTCAGTCGGGGGTGGAAGCAACTTTGCCGGCCTGGCGTACCCCTTCATCGGCGAGAAACTCAGGCATGGGCGGGACCTCCGCGTCCTGGCGGTCGAGCCGACCGCCTGCCCCACCCTGACGAAAGGCAAGTACGCCTACGACTTCGGGGATACGGTGGGGCTAACACCGCTGCTGAAGATGTACACGCTGGGCCACACGTTCGTGCCGCCCGGCATTCACGCCGGCGGTCTGCGCTACCATGGCGTGGCCGGTTCGGTCTCCGAGTTGGTCGATCAGGGCCTCATGGAGGCGGTCGCGGTCGGGCAGCGGGCGATCTTCGAGGCGGGGATCATGTTTGCGCGCGCCGAGGGTATCATTGCGGCTCCCGAGTCGGCGCACGCCGTGCGCAGCGCCATCGATGAGGCGCTCAAGGCCAGGCAGGAAGGCACGAGCAAGGTCATCCTCTTCAACCTCAGTGGCCACGGCCACTTCGACCTCGCCGCCTACGATCAGTACCTGCACGATCAACTCGAGCACTACGAGTACCCGGCCGAAAAGGTCGAGGAGGCGATGGCCCACCTGCCGCAGATTGCGGCCTGACACAAGTTGGGCCGCGCCCATCGTAAACTTGGTGATACGTGATCCGTATTCTCACGGATCACGCATCACCCTGGCGGTTGCTGGCGAGAGGAGCGCTGTATGCCGGTCAAACTTGCGTGCGGCCACGAGGTCGTGGACGAGCATCAAACCCACTACTGTCGTTACCTGCGACTGAAGGAGTTGTTGCAGCTCCAGCCGCGCACCGACGAACTGCGCCACCCCGACGAGCACCTCTTTGTCAGCACCCACCAGACTTTCGAGATCTGGTTCAAGCAGGTTCTCTTCGACCTGCCGCGGATCATTGCCGCCCTCGACGCCGACAACGTCGGCCTGGCGACCTGGCTCGCGAAGCGTATCACCCGCATCAGCGCGCTCTTCACGCCTATGATCCAGGTTTTGGAGAGCATGGCGCCGAGCGACTTTTTCGCCTTCCGGCCCTTCCTGGCTCCGGCCAGTGGCACCGAGAGCGAGCAATTCCGTGCTATCGAGATTCTCGCTGGCCTGCGCGACCCCGCCTACCTGCGCTATCTCCAGATGCCGCTCGATGAGAGTCCCGAGGGCAATCAGGTCTACCTGTGGACGGAGCGCCTGCACACGCTCTGGGAGAGCCGCTCCGTCAACGATGCCCTGATGGATCTGCTCGAACGGCGCGGTACGAGCCCGGCCGACATCTACACCGTCGCCCCCGCGCCGAACCCCAACTTCGATCTCTTCCTGCTGGCCGAGGCACTCCTCGACTTCGACGAAACCTTCACGCTCTGGCGAACCGCCCACGCCCGGATGGCTGAGCGCGCCCTCGGCGCGGACATCAAGGGCACCGGCCACACCTCCGGTGTGCGCTATCTCGACTACGCCGCCACCCGCCCGCACTTCTTTCCGGCGCTCTGGAAGGCGAGGACGGTGCTGTGGGAGCGGCGGGAAGGGTTGCAGGCTACGGGTTGAAGATTGCAGGTTGGAAGGTTGAATCAGTGCTCCAGCCCTGCAACATCATTGCAATGGCCCTGCCCCAACCTTCAACCTGCAATCTTCCAACCTACGACTCCTTTCGCAGACTCCGACCGCTACGAATGCTCCCTGCTCCCTGCGACTCCTGACAGGCGACGATCCATGACCGAAACCACCTTCCAAACCCTTCTCTACGATCTGACCACCGACGGTATCGCCACCATCACCCTCAACCGGCCGCAGGCGCTCAACGCCATCGACGAGGCCATGCGCCACGAGTTGGCCGCGCTGCCGCCGCTGCTGGAGGCGCCGGAGGTCCGCGTGGTGGTCTTCACCGGCGCGGGCCGGGCCTTCTCCGCCGGTGGCGACATCTCGCTCTTCGAGCAGGAGTGGCGCACGCCCGATTTCCGCGCCCACAGCCGCATCCTGACGGACTTCTTCGACCGGCTCGAATGGCTGGAGAAGCCGGTCATCGCGGCCATCAACGGCATCGCCACCGGCGCCGGCCTGCAGTTGGCGCTATCGTGCGACCTGCGCCTGGCGGCGGCGAGCGCGCGGTTGGGGTTCCGCGAGAACTTTATCGGCCTCCTTCCGGCAGTCGGCGGGGTCTCGCGCTTCGTCCGTCTCGTGGGGCCGGCCGTGGCCAAAGAGCTGATCTTCACCGGGGAGATGGTGGACGGTGCCACCGCCCGCGACCTGGGCCTGGTCAACCGGGTCTATCCCGACGAGAGCCTCCTGGACGAGACCCGCGCCCTGGCGCAGCAACTCACGCGGCGGGCGCCGCAGGCCCTCGGTCTGGTCAAGCTGCTGCTCAACGAGGCCCAAAACGTCGATACCCACACCGGCCGCCACCTGGAGGCCCTCGCCCAGAGCATCTTGCTCACAACCCGCGACCACCAGGAGGGCATCCGCGCCTTCCGCGAGAAGCGCCCGCCGCAGTTCATCGGAGAGTAAGATGTCCCCGGAAGGGCAGGACCAGGCGTTCCCCAACCAGAGGGCTCCGCACCGCCAGGCGCCAGGGGTGAGGGCGTGGGTGGAGATTACGGTTGTTTTCACCTCTTTGTGGCCCAAGAGCGCTTGCACGGTGCGGATGTCGTAGAAAGGAATCACGATGAAACCGCGTATCAAAGTCATCACACTGGGTGTTCGCGATTTGGAGAGGGCTCTCGCCTTTTACCGTGATGGTTTGGGTTTGCCGACGCAAGGGATCATCGGCACAGAGTTTGAGGACGGTGCTGTCGTCTTCTTCGATATGAATGACGATTTGATACTGGCTCTCTATCCAAGGATTGCGTTGGCCAAAGATGCGAAGGTTCCGGTCAGTCCGCCAAGCCCATCGGAGTTCTCGATCGGGCACACTGTCGGCTCCAAAGAGGAAGTCGACGCCATCATGCAGCAGGCGGAGAGAGCCGGAGCACATATCACCGACCCGGCGCACGACCGATTTTGGGGAGGGTACTCCGGGTACTTCCAGGATTTAGACGGCCACCTGTGGGAAATTGCCTGGAATCCCGCATGGGAAGTCAAGGAATAGCGATGTTCGCCCGCTGCGACCATCTCATACGGCCTGCAGTTGACCTCGCTGTGCTCGCCTTCGGCACGCTCGCGGGGCGGCTGATGCCCGCCATTCGATCGCTTTCGTAGCACAACACACCTATGAACTTCTGGCAAGGAACGAAGATAAGACTCAGAGGAATCGAACCGTCATACGCGGAGCAGTTCATCCGGTGGAATCTCAATAGCGAGCGTGCTCGTTATCTTGATTTTGTCTGGCCGCCCATGTCCGAGGCCTCCGTTCACGCCTGGGTGGAAGAGCAGTCCAGGCGGAAGCTTGAGCACGATTCGTTTCACTGAGTTATCGAGAATCATGAAGGCGAGCCAGTAGGCTCGATAAGCAATCAACATAAGAGGGTGATCGGAAATGTTTGGGTGCGAATCTACCAGGTTTGCCGAGGATATCGTGAGAAGCTTTGGTCGAAGGCCGAAGCCGACTGGATGGTGGGCGGTGGGGAAGCGGGGTGAGGGGGCAAAGCTTTGGTCGAAGGCGCAAGCGGGGTGGTGGAGATAGGCGTAGAGGTCGAGGGGTGATGGCACGCGGCGCCCAGGGCGGGGGTGGTGGCCGGTGGCGCCCAGGAATAAATTCCCGGGCTCACAGCGCAAGTCGGCTCAAGCCGACTGGATGGTGGGCGCTGGGGAAGAGGGATGAGGTGTTTTCAAGCGTGTGCAGCCTGTGTTGCTCCACAACGCGGCTGAGTCCGACCGTTCGGTGGCGCTATTTTCTGAGAGGGAGAGCAGATGAACGAAAACCCCAGTGTGATCCCGATGATTGCCTACGAGGATGGCTTCGCCGCACTGGAGTGGCTGTCAAAGGCGTTTGGGTTTCGCGAGCGGACCCGCATGATTGCTGGGGACGGCACTCTTGGGCATGGAGAGATGGAAGCGGGCGATGGGCTCATCATGCTCGCCACGCCTACTCGGGATTACGAAAGTCCGCGGCATCATCGTCAGGAATGTGAGGCAGCACGCAGATGGTCCTCCGTCCCATATGTTATCGACGGGGTCCTGGTCTACGTCGACGACGTCGATGCTCATTTTGAGCGGGCGAAAAGCGCCGGTGCCACGATCCTTTCTGAGCCCGAGGACACGGGCCCCGGCCGTCTCTATCGAGCGGAAGATCTCGAGGGACATCGCTGGATGTTTATCCGGCGGACCAGCGCTTGATCGAGGGGGGTGTACGCAGGAGTTGTGGGGGGCGGGACCCCGCCCCCAGCCCCGCCCCGA
>DOUV01000467.1:0-527 GCA_003520455.1 Chloroflexota bacterium
AGTCTCAGAAGACTTCGGAAGTCCGCGATCACGCGCGCCCGGCGACGACTTGACCGACGTTCGAGACCTCCGCACGATCGTGCGCCGGCTGCTGGCGCCCCGTGAGGCCGGCCTCTTCTTGACGCGCACCGATCTCGCCCGGCTCAGCCGGGGCCTCCACCTGGCCGGCGTCATGGGCGAGCGCTCGCGAATGCTCGAAATGCTCTTCCGCCTCGCGGGCCAGTACGACCTGCTTCCCATACTCTCTGATCAGTTGGTCCGGCTCTTCGAGGAGGCGGATGCCACCTACTGCACCTGGGTCGAGGAGTACCCGCACTGGTCCGTCTATGCCGAGGCCTGGCGGCGCCGGCTGGCCACCACGCGAGCGAGCCTCGCCGGGCTTGGCAGTGCGATCCAGGGGTAAGGGGATGGGCGCGCGGAGGAGTCGCGCAGCCATCCCCCTCTGTCCCTACTTTTTGGGAAGTTACCACGGTGGTATACTTCTACTGAGCAAGAGTATTCAAATAATCCGGGGGTAAAGGGGGTGC
>DOUV01000467.1:606-2595 GCA_003520455.1 Chloroflexota bacterium
GCACCCCCTCCGCCCTCACTTTAATAAAAGTTACTTCAAGCGGACCGAGAAACGGTGTGTTTCCAATCATGAGAGTCACAGACGAGAAAGTGAAGGAATCGCTCCTGATGCGCCTGCGCCGGATTGAAGGGCAAGTACGGGGCATCCAGCGCATGGTTGATGAGGAACGTGATTGTCACGAAATCCTCCAGCAGGTGAGCGCCGTGCGAGCGGCGATGTACAATGCCAGTGTCGAGCTCGTGCGTTCGTACGCGAACCAGTGCCTCAACGATCCGGAGGCGCAGATTCCGCACGAAGAGGTGATCGAGAACCTGATTGCCGCCCTGGGGCGCGTCAGCCGGACCGTTGATTGAACAACGTGCCTGGCCACAAAAAAGCCGCCCCGGATTTCCGAGGCGACTGCCGGTAACCTTCAACCTTCCAAACCTGCAACTACTCATTGGCGCCCATCAGCTCGACGGTCGTCACACCACTGCCGCCCTCGTTGTACTCACCCCCGCGGTAGCTCTTCACCAGCGGGTGGCGCTGCAGCTCCTCGCGGACCATGCGGCGCAGCGTGCCCGTCTCGTCTCCTTGCCTTGGATGATGCGCATGCGCGGCAGACTGGCCAGGTAGGCGTCGTCGTCGATTATGGCAATGGCTGCAAACTCGCGGCTCAGCGTAGGATATCGGCGCACATGTTCGTTGGTGATCCGCAAATTGGCGATGGGTATACCCTCCTGCTCAGCAATATACTGAAGCGCGATTTGCCCCTCCATTGAGGGACCTGGTGTAACTGTTGGCTCGACCGATGGAGTCGGGAAAGGAGGTAGAATTGGGTCACCAGGCGTCGGTGTGGGGGGCTCGGGATACGCTGAAATGGCTCTTGCCGCCCGCTCGGAATCCCGGTTACCTGCTGCGCTTGCAGCCACCGACAAGAGATGCTGATGGCGGCTTGCCAATACTAGCAGACTCAACAGAAGAAGGCCCAACAGACCAGCTTTGCGACGACGTTGTGAGAACATGATGCTTCTCCTATCTTTTGCAGCGAAATGAAATACGGTGATGACAAGGAGAGACTGCGTCTTGACGCGGCGTCGCTTTCTCCAACGCAAGGGTCACGGGCGCTGTGCTGGTGGTGGAGTTGGCGTAACTGGCCGGCTGCGGAGAACAATTTCAACGTCCTCCGGCAAACCTGCATCTCGAGGCACCGTGATAATGTGAAACGGTGAGGTGGCCTCATTGGCAACTGCCCAGGAGGGACTCGGTTCCCAAAACTGGGCATACACAACCAGTTTGTCTCCCTCCCTGGCGACTGCCTCAACGGTCACATCAAAACCATGTGTCGCCTTACGGCCGCGGAATACCACAATCGCGACGTAGCGTTGGAAATCGACTCGCTGAAGTTGCGCGGTGACAAGCCCTCGCGATTCGGGTGAGACCGTCCCATTCAAGGAGGGAATATCCTGGGGACTCGTTATCAGAACCGCGCGTGGTTGTCGGACAGAATAATCCCCGTAAATACCTTGCTCAACAGTTTGAAACGGTAAGACAGTCCCAACCGGGACAACAGAAGTAGGAGTAGCGGTGGGCGCCACAGCGGTCGGGGTGATCTCACGGGAACAGGCTCCTGTGCCCAAGAGTATTATGATAGCCGTTAGAAAAAAAGCTCTCAAGAGTGCCCCCTCAATGTCTCTACTGGAGACCTTGTACCCTCGCATTCCGAGAGAGCTTGCAAACAATCCGCAAAGAGTTCTCCCACTCCAGATCAAGGGATGATCTGTATCAGGGAAACCACGGTCACACTGACCAATCTCAATCATTATGAACATCACGGCCTGCGCCACAAGGTGCTGGCGAACCTGGCATCGACTACGTACAAGAGCAGGTAAAAGATACTCCGGGCGAACTTCTTCGTGGACCGTGGCCGCGACGACGCAGCCAGGCGAGTCCCAAAGGGCACTTTAGGCGGGATGGGACAAATCACGAGCACAGCGCCCAGCAGCCATA
>DOUV01000467.1:2646-3372 GCA_003520455.1 Chloroflexota bacterium
GTTACATGCCGGTGACGATACGTAATATAACACGGTTCTCGAGGTTGTTCAAGTATGTAATGGAGGGATTATACCTGTACTTTAGTACTTTTCATAAGGTATGGATGAGTATACCTTACTTTGTCACCATGCTTTCTCCGGTTGGTGGCCGGTGCCGAGCGTCACGAGCGAGGAGATTGGTCCGGTGGATACCCTGACTTCGTTGCAACACCTGCCCCTCTCCCGGCCGCCGATTGGGGCGACTGCACCGGTTTCTGTCCCTCCTCTCAGCCGCTCGTACTGTCTCAAGCAGCGAGGCTTGGAGACCACGCGCATACGCACGTACAAACTCCAAGCCTCGTTCTCTGGAAGAGACTCGGGGTGGCTGCCGACAGGCGCCGTCGTTTACCGGGCCTTCACAATAGGCCGAACCTTCACCCACCTCACAGCAAGCCGCCCAGCCCCAACTCGGCGATCTCCGCACGCCCCAATCGCTCGCCCGTCAGCAGGCGCGGCAGCACCATGTCGACCACGTTGTGGCTGGGGCTCCGGGCACAGCCCGGCGCGCACATCACGGGTGTGCGGGGGAAGTAGGCCAGCGCCAGGAGGTTGCCGGGCTCCACCGGCGCGCCGTGCAGCTCGAGCGTCGCCCCGGCGGCTCGCAGCGCCCGGGGAGTGATGTCCTCCTCGTCCATGATCGAGGTTTGCCCCGCGACGATCAAGAGATCGACCTGCTCCGCCAGGCGG
>DOUV01000785.1 GCA_003520455.1 Chloroflexota bacterium
CAGGGCCGGTCGGACGCCAGGTCCAGCGCTTCGGCGACGGCCGGGCCGTAGAGCCGCGCCAGGTCGTAGAGCGCGTACTCGAAGTTGCGCACCCAGTCGCCCGTATCCTCCATTGCCCTGTTCGGCTCTGGACGATGCCCAGTCCGTATGGCCTCGGGCAGCCGGCCCCAGCGCTCATAAAAGGCGCTCTCGCGGCGGAAGAGGTGGCCGAGGTAGTTGTCGCCATCGCTCGCCAGGCATACGGCGGTCGCCGGTGCGTTGGAATAGATGTCCTCTGCTCGCTCGAGCAGACCGAGGGCCACTGCCGCATCCAGAAGGCGCCGCAACGCGTCGGGATCGAGCGCGAGCGCGGCAGCCAGGACAGCAGCGCTCCTTCCATGGCCGGCCAGCGCTTCAAAGACACCTGACTCGGTGCAGGTCATCAACACCTGGGCCTGCCGGTAGCCGCGCAGCATACCCAGAAGGTGCTCGGCGTGCTCGAGACTCCCGGATTTTATGTCATCTTGCTTCATGCGCTCCCCCATCTTGTCCTTGACATAGGCCGCCTCGATGATCTTTTCGTGGGGTCTCAGGCCAGGCGGCGAGGGAGTCGGGAAGACCTCGATTGCGGACTGGGCTTCGCCCATCAGTTCCCCATCTCGCGGTGTGTGCCTGTATTAGCCAGCTAATGGTACGATTCAAAAAAGAGAACGGGCTGTTAGAAGCGATCGTGGAGCGCTGTGGCGAGATCGCTGATCACCCGCATCGCCGGGCTCTGCGGGGCATAGTCGAGCGGCGCCTGGCCGCGTTGCTCGGCGGCCACGATGGCGTCGTCATAGGGGATCGCAGCGACGAGCTCGAGGTCGTGGTTGCGACAAAACTGGACGATGGCCGCTTCGTCCTGTGGCGTACGGACCCTGTTCGCCACGATGAGGACCCGAGGAAGTTCGAGTTGGGCCGCCAGATCGCGGATGCGGGTCGCAGTCTCGAGCGCGCGGTAGTAGGGCTCGACGACGATTAGCAAGACGTCGACGTGCTCGGTTGTGCCGCGCCCGAGATGCTCGAGCCCGGCCTCCATGTCGAGCACGGCGATGTCGGCCTCGGCGACCAGGTGCCCGGTGATGCCGCGGGCTACCGCGTGGGCCTCGCAGCGACAGCCAACCCCGGCGTGCGAGACCTCGCCCATCACGAGCAGGCGTACGCCATCAGGTGCAGTGACACCGTAGTCGGCTACAAACTGCGCCACCGGTTGGCGCAGGTGGACGTAGGCCTGGCCGCTCGTGTCCTCGCGCCACTCCGTCAGGCCCGGTGGCACCGAGGGCATAAGTCTGGCCCGGTCGCGCGGGATGCCCAGACTCAGCGCCAGGTTCGGGTTCGAATCGGCGTCGAGGGCCAGGACCTGCTGCTTGCCCCGCGCGAGAAGGCGCGCCAGGGTCCCCGCAGTTGTGGTCTTGCCGACGCCACCCTTTCCTGTGACGGCGATTTTCATGCTCTTCTCCTCCGGCTATGTCAAGTTCGTCGCTGGACTGCAGGTGCACCCCTGACAGGCGCACCGTCCGGCGAACAGTTCGCGCTCGAGCCGGAGCACGCGCTGCAAAAGCTCCCGCTCCCGCCCCACGAACCCCTCGATGATCTCAGGCAGTTCCAGGGCGAGTGCGATCACGTGCTCGAGCTTTGGCGTCTCGATGTCGTTTTCCCAGAAGGAGATTGTCCCCTGGCTGACGCCGACTCGGGTCGCGAGCTCCTCCTGGGTGAGTCCCTGCTTGAGACGGGCGGCTCGAATCGCCTGGGCGAGTGATCCATTTGGCGTGGCCATCGGCTTACCTTAGTCTCGTCCTCGGTTCGAGTTCGGCGGCCAGGCGTTGGGGAAACGCTCGGCCGGCGATTTCACCAACATCCTGGCCTCTTCCAGACTGTTGGCCTTCCACACTGTAACCAGAGGGTACTCCCCCGGCTCAACGCTCAGGCCTGGTGCCAATCGCTACGGATGAATCATGTGCCTGAGCCGAATCGCCTTGCCCTGCGGTGGACATAGCCAGGATCATCTCTTCACCCCTTGCCTCACTCGCCGTGCTGTTCCGCCTGGGCGGTGCCTTCGGGTGGCTGTACGATCTCGGTGGGTGTTTCCATCTCGGCCAGCGGGTAGACCTCGTAGTGCGAATAGTTGTAGACCGGTGCCATAGCCAACATGCGCTCGAGCTCCTCGTTCGAGCTGACGTCGTAGATCCACGCGCCGCCATGCTTGCCGACAACGTGATAGCGCTTCTCGAGCTTGCCCTGGTCGGTCAGCTTTTTTGCATACTCTGGCATTCGCATAACAGCGTGGACGACCTCCACGCTGAGCCGGGCGAGTTCCAGCTCCCACAGCACTAAGAACTTCATTGGTACCTGTTCTCCTGTTGCTCTCTTTGTCTCAGCACGATCAGCCTGCCCAATGCTCTGCAACGAGCTTCTCGATCTCCCGAATGGCCACGATCGTGGCCTGCTCGGCTGGTCCACTTAGCCCGATGCCGAGGTCGGCAATATCGGCCGGTTGGCAGCCAACGATGAATACCCTGGCTGGCAGGACGCCCAGCGCTTTTGCCAGGATGAGCGCCTTTGCCGGGGTGGTATAGTGCATATCTGCGAGAAAGTCGCTTCGCGTCTCCTCCGGCCAGTCGGCGAGGTCGGGGACCTTAGCGGCGAGGACGTGGACCGTGCCGGGGGCGCTTCCCCGTTCCAGGGCATCGATCACCACCAGGACATCGTAGCCGTCCATCAGCTCCTGCACGAGATGGATACCGCCGATGCCTACCTCGACAACTTTGAGGGTTGCCGAGCTGAGCGGTGAGCCTGGTTCATCCACTCGCCCTTCCAGGCGCCGCGCGACCTCGACGCCGAAGCCGTCGTCGCGCCGGAGAACATTCCCCATGCCGGCGATCAGGATCCTGGTCATGGTCCACCGCGGCTGCCCCGCTGGGAATTCGAGCCTGGCGTCGTGGTCGGGTCGGACGCAGTATCGATGGTCAACTGGATACTGCCGTCGACGATACGCACCGGGAAGACGGTCAGGGATGGTCCTTCTATTTGGTCGGCCCGCTTTCCAGTGCGAATATCGAAGGCCTCGTTGTGCCACGGGCAGACGACGACTGGTGGTGAGAAGCTACCCAGGTGCAGTGGTGCCGGACTGCCTGGGCAGGTGTCCTGCACCGCGTAGAGTTCGCCTTCCAGGTTGGCGACGAGCACGGGGACACCGCCGACGTCGAAGGCCTGCATCGTTCCGGTTGGAAGTTCCTCCAGCTGAGTAACCGTCCTGAAGACCGGCTGCCGGAGCCGGGGCTGTGGTGCCCCACTAATCTGCTGGAGCGGGATGAAGCTTGCGGCTGAGACCTGGATCTGATCTTCACTCGCAACCAGGTCGTAGAGGAGCAGAAGTGTGTGGATCACAGGGTCTTCCGCCATGCGCTCGACGAGTTCCGCCTGTCCCTCTCGGCGCAAGCGGCCAATCAACCGCCCCAGCGATTCGCGGTGAACCGTGTCGATCGCCTGGAGGAGCACGAAGACCTTTGCACGAATCTGAGGGTATGGCAGAGCCTCAAACTCCTGCACGAGTGCGTCGAGTTGCTGTATGAGCGCGCCGAACTCTTCCTCGGTCATCTTATCAGTGAGTGTGGGAACCGTGTGTCTCGCACGCCTCGGGTCCCATCGTCTTGCACGCGCAGGTGGGATTGTTGCACTCACCGTGGGCCTGGTTCGTCAGCCCCGCGAACTCGTCGGCGAAGCGCCGTCCACCCTCTTTGACACCCCACTCGGTGAGTTCGTAGTGTGGCGGCTCGTCCTCTGAACATGTCACGTAGCTATCCTCAGCCAGGCGCTCGAGATGCTGGCGGATTGACTCCTCGTCGGCGTCCAAAAATGGCAGGAGATCGCGTGGCGCGACGGCGTCGCCGAGGCCCTCGCCTCGAAACCAGTAGAGGATCTGGAGTAGTTCGTCGCGCCAAAAGATGGCGTCGAGCGGGTTGTCATCCATTGTTTTCACCCAGAGCTGCTCGCCGCACGGTCGCGATTACCTCGTCCAACGCCGCTGCGACCTGCGGCGTGAAGCTGAGACCCCAACCGGTATCCTCGGGCTCGACCTCGACGATCGTCACGTCTCGTGGCAGTACGCCAAACCGTTGTGCGATGATTAACAGGTTGTCGAGGCTGATGACGCCGGTCACGGCCTCGGCCACGCGTTCCTGGACCTGCGCGTCGTCGAGCAAAGTGCCGCGCCAGCGGTAGCAGTAAACACGACCCGGCTCGCGTCCTCGCTCCACGCCCGAGACGAAGACAATCCGGTCGTAATAGCCGGGCCGGTCTTGAAACCGCTGGACGACGGCGATGGGTCCAAAGCTCAGGTCGTCAATCTCTACACCTGGCGGCCACTCGATCCGGCGGAGGACCGGGACGAGCGTGGGACCGAGCGAGAGGTCGCGTAAGTTTTGATAGCCGACCCCGGCAATGAGGACATTCATCATAAGCTGTAGATAGGTACCAGGTAGCGGGCAGCAGGCTGACTTGTACATTGCTCTCACACTGTCGCCGGCAACGCAAAGTCGTTTTTGCTCCCTGCTCCCTGCGACCCTTCTTCCCTACTCCTCAATCCCGCAGGCACAGGTGTTGACCTCGCGTACGATGACGTGGTCGGTGCCGTCGACGTGAACGTGGGTCGTACAGGGCATACAGGGATCGAAGCTGCGGATCGTGCGCAGGATGTCGATGCCTTTGTAGCTCTCCGGATCTCTGAAGTTCTCCAGAATGGGTGTGTTGAGGACCGCCTCCTCGTATGGTCCGGGGTTCCCCCAGGGATCCTTGGGGCTGGCGTTCCAGGTCGAGGGTGTCAGGATTTGGTAATTGGTCAGCGCGCCGTCCTCGATCACGGCGTGGTGGGTCAGGTAGCCGCGCCCCGCGCCCCAGAAGCCGGCGCCGATACGGAGCCCTTGACGTGGGACCTCGAACGGTGTATGGACTTTATCCTTGCCCTGCTTCAGGAGGTCGAGCGCGATGAGCCAGTTGTCGAAGGCAACCATGGTAGTGTAGGCGATGCAGTAGGCCCGGCCGCGATTGCGCTCGAAAGCGTTCCAAATGTTAGGGATCTTCCACTCGAGCTCCCTCGCCGGTAGGGTGCCAGTCGGTATCTCGAGCTTCAGACTCGTGCCGGTTGGCTGGATGAAGCGCGTGTGGGGGAAGACCCCACCGGCGGCGGTGTTCCACATTCGCGCCGTGCACTCGCCTTCCACCACTTGGCGGTCCCAGCGTGGTGATGTGGCCCAGGAGTATTTCTCGCGCCAGTTCAGCCCCGTGGGACGGGGCTTGGTCTGCTTGTTCCACAGATGGTATGGGCTGATCGGGTTGCTGGCTGGGTCGGTCTGGAAGCGAGCCTCCCCCCAGTTTTCGTAGTAAGAGTGCTCGACGAACTCTTCGACGCCGATGTTCAGCGCCTGGAGCTTGGTGGTGACTATCTCGCCATCGATGACGACGCCTGGAGTGGCCCAGCGGCGCTCGCCCCACTCGTTGCAGTGCTCGTACGATGCGTCGTAGGCGAACGGGTCGTCCCAGATGCCGGGGTCGATCAGGTTAGCCGGTCGAGCGCCGACCTGCTTGTACTCGGGATTCACATCGTAGAAGAAGTCACACAGGTCATCCCAGATGCCAACGACCTTCTGCGAGTAGTCGAAGAACCGAGCCAGCCGGACGTGCATCTCGTTGAAGACGGTGAGGCTGACTGTTGTGCTCATTCCCCCGGGGATCACCGTCTCAGGGTGAGGGTACTTGGAGCCAATGAGAACGTAGGCCTCGCGGGCCACACGGGTCATGTGTAGCCCCTCGAGGTACAGGCCGCCGCTTAACGGGTTGAGATCGACCATGATATCGGCGATCGTCCTGTAGCCGTGGATGTCTGCGTGGGGAGCAGGTGTCGTTTTGGCCTGCTCCCAAATCTCAGGATTCGTCGGTTCGACGATGGCCTGCGAGTAATCCGGGCCGGCCAGCAAGAAGAGATGCAGCGGGTGATCATAGAGGAATTCAATCGCCAACAGCATATTGCGAATGGCGATTCCCAGAGGCGGTGGTGGGACGGGAAAGGCCATCTCCATTGCAAGGGCTGAGGTGGTGGAGTGGACCCCGCCGCAGACACCGCAGGCCCGGCTGCTGATGAAGGCAGCGTCACGGGGATCGCGGCCCTTAAGAATGACCTCGTAGCCGCGGAACAACGTCGCCATCGAGTTAGTTTCCAGAACCCGGCGCTCCTTCAAATCGACGACGCTGTGAAAGGCCAGAGCCCCGGCGACTCGCGTCACCGGGTCGATCTCGACCGATTTGATGTGGCCGTTCCGGGCCAGCAACTCCTTGATCCGGTCGTACTGTTCATCGAGCGAGCGCGTCTGGTAGGCGTACGGGTCGCGGACGCCCTCCTTGAGGTAGGCTCGACCGTTTTCGTCGAACTCAACCGGTAGATTCTTGAAACACATGGCTCTTCCCTCCTTGCACTAGCCTTGCACAATTCCAGCGATCTCTTGCAGGTATCCATCCAGTGAGTGCAGCTGGTCCCGAAGTGTTGTGGCCGCATTATTGATTGCCGTGAGGTCATCCGCCAGTGGCGCTGTATTGTTGCGGATTGCCTCCAGGCCGTTGACGAGTTGTTCGAGGTCGCGGTTGGCTCGCATGAGCGCAGAGGCGATCAAGATCAGGTAGATAGCGAGGACGATGACCACTGCGACAGTCACCATCAGCGTTATCCAGGTCAAGAAGGCTTTCATGACAAGGCCTCCTGGTCTTCGACCTGACCGTTCCCTATACCGGTGGATGTGAGGCCTGCCTTGCTGGTAAGCGCCGCCTCAATCGCTGCCAGGTGGCGCTCGGCGGATTCCGCTTCGCCGAGTAAGGGCGCGGCGGCAGCGATGGTCTGTTTGAGGGCTGCGATCCTGGCGGTATTCTGAGCGATGGCGCCCCCCGTGGCCAGGATTTCCTCGGTGTAGTGCTTGATGTGACGGGCAGCGTTTAGGGTTCGGTTTAGAAAGAGCAGCACGACTGGGATGACGCCGAGTATGGTCGCCGCCAGCGTGGCCGCCCAGATAACGGCGACGAATGGGTTCATGAGGTGCCTCCCTTGCCGTCGGATAGAGCCTGCGCGGCAGACTTCAAGTGCTGGTCGACTGTGTTCAGCCTTTGTGCGAGCGCTGTCAGGCTTTGATTGAGCTGGGTGACCTGGGGAGCGATGTGTGCTGTCTCGCGCTCGATCGCGCGAACGCCCCAGCCGATCTTTGCCAGAGAGCTCTCGGCCGTGCCGCCGATTTGCTCCAGCGCCGAGGCAATCCGATAGAGGAAGTAGATCAGTGCCCCTGCGAGGGCCAGCACCTCGAGGGCTGAGAAAAGTGCAAGCCGGATAATCATGATCTCATCCTGTCTTCTCGTCGTGGGTCGCGGTAGCAGTTCGCTCGATGCGCTCGGTTGCCTGTGCAATCCCATCGGCCGTCTGTAGAATCTCCGCGACTATCTGGTTGATATGCCCGAGCATTGCGATGTGGACTGTATTGTTGGCGATTAGCTTACCGATTCGCCAGATTTCGGCAGCTCCAGTCTGGATTTCCTCGGCTCTCTTTGCTACGGTGTTGAGCAGAAGTGCGACGACGGTGAGAACCGTTGCGCCAAGCGCCAGACTGATCCGCCAGTATTGAGCGATTGTTTCTTGTGGGACTTGCTCCTTAGTGAGCGCTTTCATCGCTGGTTGCTCCTGTCGGGCTTGAGGTGGAGTGGTGTGTGGTGACTTTCTTTTCGGCGGAGGCTGCCACCACCGGCGATACCTTAGAATTTGACACTCAGCACTCGTAACTTCAGATTCAAGGTGCTTCGAGGGTGTCGGCGATCTGGGTGGCATGTTGCTTGATCGACCGTGCTTCCTCGGCAAGCTCTGCTGCAACACGGTTGGTCTGCTCCAGCTTCCAGATGGGCTGGGTGTTGTCGACGATCTGCCTGGCGATGGCCAGGGTGCGCTCGGCGTTGCTGAGGATGCTCCGGGCGGTGCCGATGATCGTGAGCAGAAGCGCGGCGACAGTAGCAATGATGGCTACGACAATGGCCAGGCCGGTGTACCAGTAGCGTTGGAACCGCTGCTCGGTCATGATCCGTCTCCTGTAGCTACTACATGTGCTTTGGTGGTGTGCTCTCGCCGGCACGGACGGCCGGTACCTCATAGCCTTCCGGGTACTCCTCGGCGGGCTTGGTACGGCCGGGGGGCTCGGCTCTGAACCATTGTAGTTTCTCGTAGAAATAGTGGGCTGCCTTTTGTACCCGTCCCGGCTCTGGTACATCAGCCCATCCGCTTGGGACCCGCCGCATCTTGTCCCAGCGAGTCTCGCGGTTTTGGAAACGCATCGTGAGCCGGCGGAGCGGGCGCACAAATGATCCGATGCTCATCGAGGCTACCGTGGAGAGTGTCGAGCCTGGCGGCTGTTTGTAGAAGGGTGCGAAGCGGTCGGGGAAGCCTGGCATCGTGCACCCGATGCAGACCCCGCCTGTGTTCATGCAGCCGCCCATGTGGTTGATCGCGCCGCGCTCGGTGATGTTGCACTGGACCACCGGGCCCCAGCAGCCAATCTCGACGAGGCATTTTCGGCTGCCGTACTCATGTGCGAAGACACCTTCCTCGTAAAAGCCGCCTCGGACACAGTGGCGGTGAACTGTATCATTGAACTGCCAGGCGGGTCGGCCGAGCTCGTCGAACTCTGGGAGTGGACCGTGGCCGTTCAGGAAGAGCAGGACTGCTGCGACTGTTTCCGTGAAGTTGTCGCCGATGGGAGAGCAGCCGGGTATGTTGACGACCGGCAAGCCGAGAGCGCTGCGGTAGTCTTTCCCTAAGAAGTCCATCACGCTCATGGCGCCGGTCGCGTTTCCATAGGCAGCTGGGATGCCGCCCCAGGTCGCGCAGGTGCCGATAGCGATGACTGTGGCGGCCCCCGGGGCCATTCGCTTGAGCCAGGTCGCTGTTGGAATCGGCTTAGGCTCACCGTTGTGCCACTCGACGCCCATCGAGGCCCAGTAGCCTCCCGTTTGCCTGGCCAGCTTCTCGTCGGGGACTGATCCCTCGTAGATGACGACGTAGGGGGCCTTGAGCTTGCCCTCGGCGGCGAGTTCGTAGTTCTTTACGTATTCGTTGCCGGACTCGGTTGAAAGCACGTAGTGGTGGAGGACAATGCGGGGTATGCCCGGGAGTCGTCCGGTGAGTAGATCTTCGACGCTTGGGTTGGTGGCTCCTGAGGTCGCGATGGTGCAACCGTCGCAACTCATGCCGGCCAGCCAGTAGGCGTGCACCAGTTTGACTGGGCCAAGTAAGGCGCCCTGGCGCTCCATGTGGGGAGCTTTCTTTAACTCACGTTCGGCACTCGATGAGAGGTGATCGATGGCTTCTGTGCGCTCAGCGATGGTTGTTTCTGCAAGGGGAGAGGGTGGGGCTGTGACTTCTTTCATCGGATCGACTCCTTTCCTTTTACATCCGGAATTGTTACCCATGCCTTGATCTCTACGTTGGACCTGCTCACACGGACGAGAATATGTTGGTGGAGTGCATTGGTCCGGGTAGTGGTCTTCCGATCTTGAAATACTGGGATTTCAACGTGTCTGGGATGAACAGCTTTAGGTCGGAAGCGTAGAGCCGGGTTGCCGGGTCGTGTCATCATATGAGTGCTGCTTCTGCCGCCGACTTCAGCTGTAGAGTAGGCCAGGAGAGTTGGGCGTCTAATATACCGATGAGCACGATGAAGACAATCCCGGCAAGATGAATGCCATCACTATCTCCATGGGTGGGTGAACAGCGTTGGTTCGTCAACGATGTGGCGGCTGTAATAGGGTCGAGGCGATCGAAAGGATGGGAACAACCTCCGCGTCTAGGAGACCTGTGCTTGCATCGCTCTGTGCTCGGCTTTAGTCTTCAGATATCCAGGTCTGGTGTCGATCGAGTTCTTGAGCATCTTTTGAAACGGACGCCGCAGAATCTGTACCATTAATCTTTCTTAAGACTCCTCTGTCCTGACGATGGTATTGCCGTGGCGGTGCTCTGACCTCCAACTGTGGATTGCCTTCACACCGAATGTTTTGCCCTTCCAGGCTAGGAGCTGCGGCCGCTCAATTCATTTGTGGCGTTCTACGCCGGGATGCTCTGGAATGTGTCTTGAGTCCTTGTCTGCATGGGCAAGGTAACGAACAGGGTAAGAGGAAGGTTGTCAAACGAGGACGGAAGAAAAAGCTACATGAAGTGGTGACAGGTGACACCAGGTAGGCTTTTGGGTAGAAGCCTCGGTGGTGATATAAACGGTCTACCGATGTCCTGCACTTTGCCTGTCTCGATGCGCTTCGAGATTGTTGGGAGATTATAGCAGCCTGGATGTCCAGGTGCAATTGCCGAGTGTGGTGGTGACTTACGTAGCCAGGCGCGCGATGGTTCCGAGATTGCTTTGCGCTTTTTCTTGTAGCTTGTTACGGTGTTTGATTGGGATAAGGAGTTTGAAATTTGTCCCCGAGCGCGCTACCATTCTGCGATGTGTTTGTGATAGATCCAACAGGGGGCGGTCGAGAATGAGTCGGACGAATAGTCAGGAAACTAACTCTCTTCCGGGCGATTGTGGGGTCTCTTCATTTGTCTGTCTTGACCGGTTGACAAAATCCTATACTGAGGGAGGGCGAACGCGAACTGTACTGCGTGAACTCTCACTTGGATTTCATGGGGGGAAGTTTAGTGCTTTGCTGGGAAAGAGCGGATCCGGGAAGAGTACGCTCCTCAACCTTATCAGTGGGATCGATGTTCCTACGAGCGGTGATGTGTTCATCGGTGGGGTGCCGCTGACGCGCCTCAGCGAGCGTGAACGGACGCTCTTCCGGCGGAACCGTATTGGATTCGTCTTCCAGTTTTTTAATCTGATCCCTACGTTGACTGTTCTTGAGAATGTTACGTTGCCTCTTGAGCTTGGCGGCCGTACCCGTGGTAACCGGCAGGCGGCTCTTGATTTGCTTGATCAGGTCGGTCTGGCTGACCGTAGCAATGTTTTTCCGGATAAGCTCTCGGGAGGTGAGCAGCAACGAGTGGCGATTGCCCGGGCGCTGATAGGTGGGGCAATGTTGATTCTCGCGGACGAACCGACTGGGAACCTGGACGATGAGGTTGGAGGCCGAGTCCTCGAGCTTCTGCTGGAGCTTGTTTATGAGGTAGGGAAGACACTCCTGGTTGCAACGCACAGTCGTGAGGTGGCTCGACAGGCTGATCATGTCTATCGGATTGTTGATGGGCACCTTGTCGAGGAGCGATGCGGGCGAGGTGTTGAGGTTGTCTCGGCATGAAGAGTTCGTTGTTGCGTGTCGCCCTTCGCTATCTGCTGCGGCGGCCATTGCAGAGCATCCTCATTGTAGTTGGCATTGCGCTTGGCGTGGCTGTTGTCATTGCCATCGACGTTGCGAATGAAAGTGCCAGCCGTGCGTTTGAGCTCTCGACGGAGGCGGTTGCTGGCCGCGCAACGCACCAGATTGTTGGCGGTCCTGGTGGGGTCCCGACTTTGTTCTACCGCAAGCTTCGGACCGAGTTGGGAGCGCGTCCGGTTGCGCCGGTGGTCGAGGGGTATGTGCGGGCGGACTTGCCTGGTGGACAGCCCCTGCATCTGCTTGGTGTCGATCCTTTTGCGGAGCCTCCGTTTCGGGACTATCTTGGGAATCGGGGAGGTCTCTCAATTGAGGCGCTCTCTGCTCTGGTACTGCGGCCCAATACAGTTCTTCTTCCGGAGTCACTGGCCCGTCGTTCTGGTCTGGAGGTGAATTCAATCCTTCCAGTTCAGGTTGGCTCTCGGACTGTACGCTTGCGGGTTGTGGGATTGTTGCGGGCCGATGACGAGACAAGCCGGCGGGCCCTTGAGGGCTTGCTGCTGGCTGATATTGCCACGGCGCAGGAGGTGTTAGGGTCGGTTGGGTACTTGAGCCGAATTGATCTGATTGCGACGCCTGAGGGCCGGCTCGGTCGTGCTACTCTTGCGGGGATTCAGGCAGTGCTTCCGTCTGGGCTTCGTTTGGAGCGGTCGAGTACCCGGAGTGCGGCGATCGAGCAGATGACCCGCGCATTTGAGCTCAACCTCACGGCGCTCAGTCTGCTGGCGCTGGTTGTGGGTATGTTCCTGATCTACAACACGATGATGTTTTCGGTGGTTCAGCGCCGGGCTGTGTTGGGTACGCTGCGGGCGTTGGGGGTGACCCGTGAGGAGGTCTTTGGAGTCGTTCTGGTTGAGGCTCTGGCTCTGGGTGTGATCGGTGCGGTTGTGGGGGTGGCGCTGGGACTTGTTCTCAGTCGTGGCATGGTGCGTCTGGTCACTCAGACGATCAATGATCTCTATTTTGTGGTCTCGGTACGTGAACCGGTAGTATCTCTACTGGTGCTGCTCAAGGGTGCTGGGCTTGGGATTGTTGCTACGCTACTCTCGTCGTTGCTTCCGGCGGTTGAGGCTACTCTGATTCCGCCGCACGGGGCTTTGGTCCGTTCGGAGATTGAAGACCGAATTCGGGTTCTGCTTCCCTGGCTGACGGTACTGGCAGTGGGACTTCTTGTACTTGGTGTTCTGGTCTTGCGCGTTCCTACCCGGCGGGTTGATGTGGCCTTTGCCGGTCTTTTCTGTGTCGTGATTGGCTTTGCGCTGTTGACCCCAATGGCTACGGTTGTCCTGATGGCTTTGGTTCGTCCCCTGACGGTCCGGCTCTTTGGTATCCTTGGACAGATGGCGCCGCGTGATATTGTCCGGGCTCTGAGCCGGACCTCGGTTGCTATGTCGGCCTTGATGGTTGCAGTCTCGGTAATCATTGGTGTTGGGGTCATGATCGGCAGTTTCCGGCAAACGGTCGAGGTCTGGCTGGCGACAACTCTTGAAGCCGATATCTATGTTTCGCCGCCGAGTCTCACGGCCAGCCGGGTTGAGGGTGTGCTTGATCCGCAGATTGTGGCTCAGCTTGTGGCGACGCCGGGGGTAGTGCGCTCGGCGACGGCGCGGACGATATCTGTAGTGACTGGTGAGGGGAACCGTGTGGGGCTTGTGGCGATTAGTGCTGATGCTGCCGGAGAGGCGCGGCGTTTTCTCTGGCATCGGGGGAGTGTGGCTGAGCGGTGGCAGCGGATGGCGGAGAACGCGGTGCTTGTCTCCGAGCCGTTTGCGCGGCGGTATGGGATTATGCCCATGTCAACTGTTGTGATGCTGCAGACCGATCGTGGGCCGTATTCCTTCGAGGTCGTTGGGGTTTTCTATGACTATGCCTCTGACCAGGGGACGGTCCTGATGCGTGATGTGCTCTATCACCAATATTGGGATGATCGGGCGATTTCGTCTCTGGCTCTGTGGGTCGCCCCTGGTCGGGATGTGGATGCGCTGGTTGAGCGGCTGCGGGCGGAGGTGGCCGGCCGAGGGTCGCTGGTGATTCGGTCGAATCGTGGGCTTCGTCAATCGGTGATGGAGGTCTTTGATCGTGCCTTTGCGATTACAGCAGCATTGCGGCTCCTGGCGGTGGTAGTCGCTTTTGTTGGTGTCCTCAGTGCTTTGATGGCGCTTCAACTCGAGCGGGCGTGGGAGTTTGGCGTACTTCGGGCGGCGGGTATGACGGTTCGCCAGTTGTGGGGATTGACTGTTCTCGAGACCGGGCTGATGGGGGTGACGGCAGGGCTCCTGGCGTTGCCGACTGGCCTGGCTTTGGCGTTGGTATTGATCTATGTTATCAACGTGCGTTCGTTTGGCTGGACATTACAGTTGGCGGTGGAACCGGGGGTATTTGTGCAGGCGCTCGCGGTTGCTCTGTTGGCTGCGCTGTTGAGTGGCCTCTACCCGGCGCTGCGGGCGGGCCGTCTGCCGGCGGCTGAGGTACTGCGAGGTGAGTAAGGTGCGTTCTCAGCGGACTCTGCTGTGGGTGGTGGGTCTGCTTCTCGTCGCGAGTCTGGTGATCATGGGGGTTCAGTTCAATCGTGGGCCGGCTCGGGTCCGGGCGGAGGTGGTTGGGTATGCACCGGCTGGTGACTCGACTGGTTTTGAGCGTGCGACAGCGCCGCGTGCATTTGATTTTCCTGCTGATCATGGTCCTCATCCTCGCTTCCAGATGGAGTGGTGGTACTATACTGGGAACGTACAGATGACTACGGGGCGTGCGTTTGGGTATCAGCTCACTTTTTTTCGCCGTGCGCTTGCCTCTGATATGTCTGCTCGTTCTTCCGAGTTTGCGACGAATCAAGTCTTCATGGCCCATTTTGCGTTGACGGATGTGGAGGGTCACCACTTCTACTCGACTGAGCGGTGGGCACGGGGTGCTGCCGGGCAGGCGGGGGCTCAGGGGATGCCCTATCGTGTGTGGCTTGATGATTGGAGTGCGTCGGCGTCGGTGCCTGGATCGATGCATTTGGTTGCGGAAAATGAGGGGGTGGCGCTGGATCTGATGCTGCGGGAGGTGAAGGCGCCGGTCTTGCAGGGTGATGCTGGGTTGAGTCAGAAGAGTACTGAAGTTGGGAATGCTTCCTACTACTATTCTCTGACTCGGCTTGAGACGCAGGGGGTGATTCGTGTCAACGGCCAGGCGTTTACGGTGCGTGGGCCGAGTTGGATGGATCATGAGTTTGGTACCAGTAGCCTGGGACCGAACGCGGTTGGCTGGGATTGGTTCTCGCTTCAGCTTGTTGATGGTCGCGAGCTGATGTACTTCCGGATCCGCCGGTCGGATGGTTCGATTGAGCCGGTTTCGGGAGGTGTGCTGGTTGAACCGGATGGGCGTCAGCATCGGCTGTACCAGGATGATGTGCATCTGGAGGTTTTGAGCTTTTGGCAGAGTCCGAGGACGGGTGCGCGCTACCCGGCTCGTTGGCGCTTGAGGGTGGTACCGACGGGTGAGGTGCTTGAGGTTGTTCCAGTGTTGGCGGACCAGGAGCTTCAGGTGACGGCCCCTTACTGGGAGGGTGCGGTTCGTGTGTATGGTGGGGCTGGTGTGGTTGGTGTTGGGTATGTTGAGATGACGGGCTATGTTGGGTCGATGAGGGATCGTTTTTGAGCCTGGCTTGTGCGGGCTGGTTGACTGATACATTACAAAAGTGAGGCTGCCGGACAGAGGCAAACCGAGTACAATGAGAGCGTCACCCCCTCAAGGGCTCGGAGGGAAGCCCTGTCCGATAGCCAGCGCCTGTATTGTACGCTGTTGCGTGCGGTTCGGGAAGCGCACCCGCGCGAGGATCTGCGCCGACTGAAAGTGTTTGCCTGGTTGCTGACGGGTCTTCCGCTGGAAAAGAGCAGCCGCTTGTCCGGGCTGGCAACCGGGATGGTCTCGGGCGCGAAGGCGGCCAGCCGGGTCTGCCGCCGACGGTGCTTTCTGGCTAAGGCGCATGTTGTCGGGCGCGACTATTCCGACGGGCTGATCCGTTTGGCCTTGGCGGGCGGGGCCAGGCAGACGATTGATGTGGCGATTGACACGACCAGCGTGGCTGGGCGCGTCGTGATTGGCCGGGTCGCGGTCGTCTACCGCGGACGCGCGGTGCCCCTGGTCTAGCCGGTCTATGACCGTATAAGCCTCATGCTGGCCTTGGGGGAGTATAAGGAGTTGCTGGTCTATGCGTGTTGCCTGCTGCCCCCTGTGGTGACGGTCGTGCTGCTGGGCCATTGGGGCTTCCGTACCCGTGACCTGATGGACTGGTGCCGTACCGAGGCTGGCTGGCACTTCTGCCTACGCTTGAAAGGCGATTAACTGGTGCGCTGGCCGGACCAGCGCTGTCCCCGCGTGCTCAGTACCCTGCGGCCTGGCATGGGCCGCTTCCTGCAGGCGGTCTGGTTGGGAACCCAGCGCGATGGGCCCAGCAATGTGGTCCGGGCCGATACGTCCACCGCGGAACCCTGGTAGATTGCCACCGATCCAGTCGCCTCCCTGCACCCCTTGACTGAGTATGCCCTGCGGCTGGATTTGGACGAAGCATTTCTTGACGATCAATCGGCCGGCTTTTAACTCGAGGATAGTGTGTGTCTTTGGATATGGAACGCTTACTACTAACGCGTTTTGCCTGGCTTTCAATTGCAGCTGCGATTGTAACCATTGGGTTGAAGGTGACTGCGTATCTTATTACTGGTTCTGTTGGTTTGTTGTCTGATGCGCTTGAGTCGCTTGTTAACCTTGTTGCTGCTATTCTGGCTCTGGTGATGCTGACTGTTGCTGCTCGGCCGCCGGATGAGGAGCATGTGTATGGTCATGGCAAAGCTGAGTATTTCTCGAGTGGTATCGAGGGGGCGTTGATTCTTCTTGCCGCTGCGAGTATTGTTGTGGCTGCTTGGGAGCGTCTGGTTTATCCTCGGGTGATTGAACAGGCTGGACTGGGGCTTGTGGTCTCGGTCGTGGCGTCGGCTGTTAATTTTGGTGTCGCTCGTGTTCTTGTGTGGGCTGCGCGCCGCTATAACTCGATTACGCTGGAGGCTAATGCGCAGCATCTTATGACTGATGTCTGGACCTCGGCTGGTGTGGTTGTTGGTGTGGGTGCTGTGGCATTGACGGGTCTGGGGCGTCTTGATCCTCTGATTGCGTTTGTTGTTGCTGCGAATATTGTCTGGTCTGGTGTTAAGCTGACCCGGCGGTCGGCGTTAGGATTGTTGGATACTGCTATCTCTGAGGAAGATCGGGCTATTGTTCGGGTGATCCTTGATCGTTATGAACGGGAGGGTGTGCGGTATCATGCGTTGCGGACGCGAGAAGCGGGGGCGCGGCGTTTCGTCTCGGTGCATGTCTTGGTTCCTGGGACCTGGACGATCTTGTATGGGCACTATCTGCTTGAGCGTCTTGAGCGTGATCTGCGGGAGGCTTTGCCGAATACAACGTTCTTTACTCATCTGGAGCCGCTTGAGGATCCTGCTTCGTGGGAGGATACTCAGCTTGACCGTGTTGAGCCGGTAGAGCTGGGCTCTGGTCTGAGGGGGGGGGATGGTCTGAGTTGATGCTTTGCTTTGTGGGTGTGTTGTGGGTTGTTGTTGGTTTTGGAGTGGGTGGTTTGGTTTGGTTTGGTTTGTAGAACATTGACTATGCGAAGACACATCAGGGCAGTTTTTTAGTCGGCCGGAACTGCTTCCGACGAAATAACAGTCGCCGCTGTCAAGGTTTTCGTTGTCGGGAGCATCGCACTGCACAGAGCTGCGCCAATCACAAGCGCCGGCAGCATCCCCAGCGCTCCCTGCAAGCCGATCTGATCTGCCAGAAAGCCAGTGGCGTAGGTTCCGAGTGCTCCTGCTGTAAACATGAAACCCAGAACTAACCCTGAAGCCAGTGCCATGCGGTGAGGCATCATGCTCTGGGCGAGCAATACGAGGATGCTGTGCGGGGCACCAATCAAGAAGCCGGCGCCCGCTGCGGTGAGAAGGAGGAGCGGTGATCGGGGATCTACGGTCAAGAGAGCCCAAAGAGGTACCGGCGCGAGCGCCAATGAGAGAAACACAACCACTCGCCGCCGCCAGTGGTCGGCCAACCAGCCGGCCGCAACACCACCGACCGCCGCCCCCATCATGAAGGCGGTCAACGAGAGCCCGAACTCTTGAGGAGCAAAGCCAAGATCGCCGAGTAGCTTTGGAAAGAAGGTTGTTATCGCTGATATCGGCCAGCTCCGTAGTGCGAGCAATAGCAAGAACGCTACAATTGCCAGGATCGGCCAGTGGGCCGCCCTTGACGGTGTGGTGGCCTGCTGCTGCTTACTGGGTGGTGCGTAGTGTTGTGTCGGCATGAAGATTGAAAGCAGCAACGCCGCAGGAATCATCAGCGCCGCGAGGGTCAGGAGCGTGCTCTTGAGGCCAAGCTGGGCGATCATCACCCCGGCAAGTCCTGGGCCAATCGCCAGGCCAGCCTGTCCAAAGAGAAAAAAGACACTCGTCCCGCTTGCCACGGCCGGTTCAGCCGCGTAGCGAGCGTTCATCGCCGCCTGGGGATGAAAGGCTGCTGATCCTAGACCGGCAAATAGCAGGAGGATGAGCCCGCTCCAGCCTGGGAGTAGCCCGGCGACTGCAAAGAAGGTCGCCATCCAGAAGATACCGCCGACGGCAAAGAGGCGGCTGCCCCACCGATCGGCTGCGTAGCCAAAGAGTGGCTGGGTGAGCGATCCTACGATTGCGTAGATCGTCGCGGCCAGACCAAGTTGGGCGTTGCTGAGTCCCATCTGCAGAGCCAGGGCTGCCATAATGATGGGGAAGGCGCTATTCAGGATATCGACAAAGAAATGGCCGGACACGATTGAGATGAAGAGCGAATTATGAAGTACTCGAATCATGTTGGTCTCTTGCTACACGTGTTTGTCCCCGGTAGATCATGATGCTTCTCTGTGTCCATGACAGGTGTGAGAGGAGCACCATTGGTCCAAACTTTAGCTTGAGGGGCCACGGGAGCTGGTGCCAACTCACTCGTTTGAAGCCGAACCGTTCGTAGAAGGGCATGTGCCCCGCCCTGCATTCCAGGTAGACCGGTGCGTCAGTGCTCGCCAGGAGATGTTCGACGAGTGCCGTGGCCAGACCCCCGCGACGCCACTCTGGTTTCACCACCAGGCTTCCAAGCTTGCGGACGCCTGGGAAGTGCCGGAGCTGGCCACAAGCGATAACCTCGGCCTCATCGGCGATTACCCAAAACTGTCGCCAGTGGAGTTGTGTCGGGTCGAGGTGCGCATTTCGGACGAGGGTCCGAATGGCGCTGGTGTCGGTGCTCCTTGTAGGACGAAGGACAAGCTGAGGTGGAAGACCAGGTATGGCCCCTCACAGACAGGGCGGTAGTCAGCATTTGTTGCTGACTACCGCTTCTCTTGTGCAGACTATGCTAAAAGTGGGGGCACTTGTCAAGCGTTATTGTTTGGTGGCTGCGAGGTGGGTTGCGTTGTTGTATTCAATTTGACTATACGCAACGAACTGACGCCTTTGAGAGACATTTTCCCAGATACAACAAATACAAACCGCCTGCGGTACCTGCAGGCGGTTTACCGGTAACCAGGCTCAGCGTCGTTCCCCGTTCACCTCGTAGGGCGTAAGACGTCCAGCGAGTGGCTTGGGCACCCGCGCCTTCACGTGGGTTCCTCTGGCGCCATGCTCCTCAGCCTCAATCAGGCCCTCCTGGTGAATGGCGTTCAGCATCTCACCGCTGTCGTAGGGAATCTCCACCTCAACCGGTACGAGTTGCCGCATGAGCACCTCTTCGATCCGGCTGAGCAGCCTCGACATCCCCTCACCCGTCAGTGCACTCACCGGGACCACGTCCGGCAGTCGCGCCGCTTCGGCGTGGATTGCGCTGGCATCTGGCGCTTGATCGATCTTGTTCCACGCCAGAACCATGGGCTTATCGGCCACACCCAACTCCTCCAGGATCCCCTCGACTGCCTCCATCTGTGCCTCGGCCATCGTGTGAGTTATGTCGACGACGTGGAGTAACATATCGGCCTCAGCGATCTCTTCGAGCGTAGCTCGAAAGGCTGCGACGAGGTCCGTAGGGAGTTTCTGGATGAAACCGACCGTATCAGTGAACAGCACCTCGAGCCCGTCCGGCAGCGCCACCCGGCGGACCGTCGGATCCAGAGTCGCGAAGAGCTTGTTCTCCGCCAGGACATTCGCATCGGCGATGCAATTGAGCAGCGAGCTCTTGCCGGCGTTGGTGTAACCCACGATCGCGACGATCGGGACACCGGTACGGTCGCGCTGACGCCGGAGATTGCGACGGTGCCGGCGAACCTCCTCCAGCTCGCGCTTGAGCTGGGCAATCTTACGCCCGATCTCGCGGCGGTCCACCTCTAGCTGCGTCTCGCCGGGGCCACGGAGACCGACGCCGCCGGCCCCACCGCGCGCGGCACCACCACCAGCCTGACGGGCCAGGTGGGTCCACATGCGCGTCAGGCGGGGCAGCCGATACTCATACTGAGCCAGCTCTACCTGCAGTTGACCCTCGTGTGTGCGCGCGTGCTGAGCAAATATGTCGAGAATCAGGGCGGTGCGGTCCAGCACCTTGATGTTCTCACCGAACGAGCGCTCCAGATTGCGCTGTTGAGCCGGCGAGAGTTCATCGTCAAAAACGACCGTCTCCGCACCGGTGGCCACCAATGCCTGCTTGATCTCCTCAACCTTCCCCGAACCGATGTAGGTGGCCGGATGAGGGTTTACCAGTCGCTGATAGGTCTGGCCCACCGGCATCAGTCCCGCAGTCTTCGCCAACTGCACCAGCTCGGCCAGCGAGTCCTCGCACGTCCAGAGCCTATCCTCGCGCTTCGACTCAACGCCCACGAGATACGTAAATCCAGGCTGAGATGGAATAGAGTATGTATTGACCAGAGTCATCCTCCTGAGTGTACATCCAAATGTTGCCCGTAGTCCTGAACCCGACGACAAGGTCCGGACCGGTGATCAACAGTATACCACAAATCGAGTCCGGCTGCTCATGGGAAGAGCAGCGCGCAACCAGGAGAGGCCGAGGGTGGGCTCAAACCCGCTCGCAAAACGGGAGGCGCGCCGGACGTGGCGCGCCTCCCGTTCCCTTGCCCCGCCTCGTGTTTCCCAATGGGGCAAGCGCGACCAACCCACAACGAGCAGCGCCTTCTTCCTCCGTCAACAGAATACGGCACGACGAGCGCCAGCGATCCAATCAGGAGCCGCTCAGCGCGACTCTCACGCGTCCCGAAGGATACCGGCTCGCTTCAGCCGCTCTGTCCCCTCGTTCTTCCGAAACTCGGGCAGAAAGTGGACGTACTCAGTCCAGCCATTGTAGGCAACCTCTTCGCGCATCTCGGGCGGGATGACGAGCGTTTCGTCATGGTTTTCCGAGTGCATGAAGACGGTCATCGTTTCAGAGCCATCGTCCTCGTAATTCATGATGCAGGCTCGATTCGGGACACCGGACACCACCAGGTCGCCGAAGCACGACTCGCAGGCGGCCAGATTTGACTCGCATTTGTTCCGATCGATCCAAACCTTCATGGGAACCTCCCGGCCAGGAAGTGATCCTGGCAGCAAAGGCCTGTGCCTATCCTCCGTCAACGCGCTCGCAATCACACGTGCAGGACGCAAACCTTGTCCTTGGCTTTGACGAAACGACATTGGGTGTATCTATAAGGATACCAGAGACAGGCCAGAATGATAGTGACACTCTACCCCCCGGGGGTATGACGCGTATCAGGGGAGTGTCAGTACCCATCCCCTCGATCCAGCGACCCTCGCCGGTTACCGGCGGCAGGTTGAAAGTTGAAGGTTCGGCGATTCCCGGCCATGCTTTTGTACCGTTCAATTTTCAGCCTGGAATCTATCAGCGCACCAGGCCGGCAGACCTTCTGGATTTATTACAATCGTGCAATAGAATGACCGAAGGGGGATTGCCAATCCGGGCAAAACTCGTTAGCATCGAGGCTGTCGCCCAGAACGGTACCCGGGTGGCGGGTGCTATGCTGCCCACACCGGCGCGGCTTCCGGCCGCGTTGACTCAATAGTCGAGCCTGTTGTTCCGAGGGAGCCATGAGACAGCCCCCGACGCTGTCGGACCTACTGGCCACGTCGCACAGCGAGACCTTCGTCGGCCGCGAGCGAGAGCTCGCCTGGTTCAACTACGAACTCGAGCGCGCCACCCCCCAGAGGGCGCTTTGGTGGCTGCACGGACCACCGGGCGTGGGGAAGAGTGCACTCCTGCATCGTTGGCTACTCCAGGCCCGGAGCCTTGGGTATGCCACCGCGGTGTACGAGGGCGAGAATCCCGACCCGCTCGCCGCGATGGTGAACCTGGCCACGCAGCTTGCCGCGCAAGGAGAGCCGCTCGAACTCTTCGAGCAGAACCGCCAGGTCTACACCAGCCTCTGGGCCGCCATCCGCACCGACCCCGAGGCGCCTCGCGGGCTCCTGGCCCGCCGCCCACCACCGGCGGCTGGTTCCTTGACCCGAGGGCTGGCCGAGATGGATAGCCTCACTCCCCGCGACCTCGCCACGCATCTCCGGCGTCACCACCAGTGGGCGCCCGACCAGATCGCCCTCGCCCTGGAAGGAACTCGCCTTTTGACCGAGAGTTTTGTCGCCGGGCTGCGCGAGGTCTCCCTGCATGAGGGTCTGGTCATTGCCTTCGACGAGTGGGAGCGCACCGGCCCCTGGCTCGAGCGCTGGTTGCTGAGCCTCCTGACCACGAGCGCCGGGCGACTCCCCGCAACCATTATCTGGATCGTCGTGAGCCCGGAGCCGCAACCGGACGGTTGGGCGCCGCTCGCCGCTGCCACCGCCGTGGTCACGCTCACCGCCTTGACCCTCGCGCAGATCGGCCAACTCGCCCCTCATCCTTCGGAACAGGGCACAACAGCGAAGGACCAGACTGCGAGCGAGGAGATTATCACGAAGCCCCCGGCCTCCGGCAGCCCCTGCCCAACCCCTCCCCTGCCCCTCTGGATCGAGCCTCTGGTCGGGATCGGGCCGGACGAGTGCGGGACTGCGCGGCTTCTGGACAGTCTGACCGATCGTCGCGAGCCCGCGGTGCTGCTCGCCGCGGCAATCCCCCAGCGCCTCAACCCGACCACACTGAAGAGCGTGTTGGGAAGCGACGAGGCACCGCACGCTGACGAGTGGCTGAACCACCTCAGCCACGCGCCCTACAGTCAAACCGGCGGCGACGTGCGCCTGCGACCGGCGGTTCGCACCGCGCTCCTGCATTACCTCCGGCGTGAGAATCCACTGGATGAAGCCGAGGGACATCTGGCCCTGGCTGCCGCCGCCCTGCCGGCGGCGACGCGCCTGTACCACCGCTTAATGGCCCG
>DOUV01000757.1 GCA_003520455.1 Chloroflexota bacterium
CCACGCCACGAGCCCGCCGACCAGCAGCCCCGCCCCCCCGATCCAGAGCCAGGCGACCATCGGGTTGACGAAGACGTAGAAACTGGCGCTGCCATCCTCCCCCCAGGAGTTCAGCACCACGTAGAGATCCTCCAGCAGCGTCGTGCGGATCACGATCTCGCTCGCCGGCTGGTCGTTGAAGTTCGGGTAGAAGGCTTTGCCGGGCCGGATCGCTCCCAGGTCGCGGCCGTCCTTCGCTACGGCCATCCGCGCGAAGGTGACGTTCTTCCCGGGCTCCTGGCGCCGGGAGAGTTGCTCGTAGGTCAGGGTGTAGCGGCCGACCGTCACGCGTTGGCCGGGCGCCAGCGTGACCGCTTTCGAGACCTGGAAGAACGAGGAGGCTACCACACCGACCGTCACCAGCACCAGCCCGAGGTGGACCAGGTAGCCACCGTAGCGCTGGCGGTTGCGGGTAGTAAGGGTGACGAGCGCGGTGAGCGCCGGCTCGCCGGTCACCCTCTGGCGCGCGCGCATGCCGGTGTAGAACTCTTGCACGTGCGCCGCCAGCACCAGGGCGGCGACCCCAAAGCCGAGCAACGGACCCGGGCTGCGAACGCCGCCGGCCAGCAACCCGGCAAGGGTGATGACGAGGGCCACCAGAGGCACACGCAACACTTGAACCAACAGCGGGAGAGCGGTGCGCCGCCAGGGGAGTAGCGGCCCGATGCCCATCAGTGCCACCAGGCCGAGGAGCAGCGGGCCATTCACCTGCTGGTAATAGGGCGGACCGACGGTGATCTTTACGTTGCGGAGCGCCTCGGTCAGGATCGGGAAGATCACTCCCAGGAAGGTGGCGGCCGCGATCGCCACCAGCAGCAGGTTGTTGTAGAGAAAGGCCGATTCGCGCGAGAGCATCCCGTCCAGGTGACGCTCATCGCGCAGCAGCGCCAGGCGGCTGAACAAGAGGGCCAGCGAGAAGAGCAGGGCTGTACCCAGGAACATGAAGAACAACGGCCCCAGCGACGACTGCGCGAAGGCATGCACCGAGGAGAGAACTCCGCTGCGCACCACGAAGGTGCCGAAGATCGCCAGATTGAAGGCCACGATGATCAGCCCCAGGTTCCATACTTTGAGCATCCCGCGCTTTTCTTGCATGATCACCGAGTGCAGGTAGGCCGACATCACCAACCAGGGCATCAGTGCGGCGTTCTCGACCGGGTCCCAGCCCCAGTAGCCGCCCCAGCCAAGGACATGGTAGGCCCACCAGGCCCCGAAGAGGTTGCCTGCCGTTAGGAAGCCCCAGCTCATCAGCGTCCAGCGCCGGGTGGCCCGCAACCAGCGCGTGCTCAGATTGCCGGTGAGCAGCGCCGCCATGGCGAACGCGTAGGGAATCGAGACGCTCATATACCCCAGGAGCAGCATCGGCGGATGGGCCATCATGCCGTGATCCCACAGCAGCGGGTTGAGGCCGCGCCCCTCTATGGGGAAGTACGGGATGGTTGCCGGGGGCTGCAGAACGGCCCCGATCACGCGGCCATCGCTCAGCGCCCACAGGCGCTCAAACGGGCTGGAGATGAAGTTCAGCAGCACGAGGAAGAAGAGCGCGATGCCCATCAGCACGGCCATGACGGCGGGCATCAGCTCGGAATTGCGGCGCCAGTTGAGGTGCACGGCCAGCGCGGCAAAGAGCGTCAGCGTCCAGGCCCAGAAGAGGAGCGAGCCGGGCTGCCCACCCCACAACGCCGCCAGCCCGTAGTACCAGGGCATCGCCCGGTTCGAGTTTTCGGCCACGTAGCGGATGTTGAAATCGTGCCGGAGGAAGGCGAGCGCCAGCGCCAGGGCGGCCACGGTCATGAAACCGGCTACAACCAGCAACCCGTTGCGCGCGCTCGCCACGAGCAGCGGGCGCCGGGTCCGGGCGCCCAGAGGGGCGGCTACGACCACGTAGGCGGCGATGATCAGCGCCGTCAGCAGCGCCGCACTACCGACCTCAGCCATTGGTGTTCACTCCACCGGTTGCCGCCACGTCCGCGGCGTGCCCGCTGAGGTAGCCCAGGTAGACCGGGACGAGTGGCGCCACGCACGGCGAGAGAAACGACAGCAGCCCGGCGGCAACGGCCAGCAGGTAGGTCGGCGCGGCCGCGCCTCCCAGGCCCACGTCCAGGTAGAGCCCGTTCCGCAACGCCCAGGCCGCGATCCGGAACATCTGGTTGGAGAAGAGCAGCAGGCCCATCCCCACCAGCAGCAGCCCGTTGACGATTTGCAGCCAGCGCAAGTGGCGCCGCAGGCGGCGTACGATCCCAATTGCCCGGCCCACCAGGAGCCCTAACGCCAGGAAGGGAATCGCCAGCCCGAGGGCATAGCCGGTCAGGAGGAATACGCTCTGCCCGGCCGTCTCCTGAGCGAAGCCCAGGGTGAGGATCGCGCTGAGGGTGATGCCGACGCAGGGAGTCCAGCCGGCCGCGAAGAAAGTGCCCATCAGCCACGACGAGACGAACCCGGGTCGTCGCCGGGCGTCCCAGTGTGGGCGAAGCTCGTAGTTGATCCACGGCAAGTTCAGGGCGCCCATGGTGGCCAGGCCGAAGAGCACGACGACCAGGCCGCCGACCCGGGCCAGCAGCGGCCGGTATGCGAAGAAGAGCTCCCCTACCAACGTCGCGGCGCCGCCCCAACCAAGCACGAAGACAGTCGAGAAGCCCAGCACGAACAGGACCGCGTGGATGAAGGTCGTCAGGCGGTGGGTGACGGATGCGGTCGCGGTGGAAGCGGTGGGGCTGACAAGGCTCTGAGCCATCGATTCCCTCACGTTATGGCTGGAGCAGCGCGTCGAGCGCACGCCGAAAGGTCTCTTCCGGCACGATGCCGATGGCCTTCTGGGCGATCATCCCGTCGCGGGTGATGAAATAGGTTTCGGGGATCCCAGTCAGGCCGTACTCGATGGCGATCTCGCCGTTGGGGTCTGGGCCGTTGGGATAGGTAATACCGAATTCCTGCAAGAATCGGGCTGCATCCGCATCCGTGTCCCAGATGTCTATCCCGACGAAGACGACCCCGCGATCCTTGTATTCTCGCCAGATGCGTTCCAGGGTCGGGGCTTCCTGGCGGCAGGGCGGGCACCACGAGGCCCAAAAGTTGAGCACCACGACCTGCCCGCGCAAGTCCGAGAGCGGCACTGTCTCGCCCGTGCCGAAGCGCGTCAGGCTGAAATCGGGCGCCGGCCGGTCGAGCACCGCCAGGGTGGCGGTCTGACTGTTGATGGTCACGCCAGCCGGCCGGCCAGGCTTGCCGGCGCCGGTCACCAGGGCGTAGCCCAGCAGCCCTAAGATGGCCACCGCGCCGAGCCAGACCGCCCAGGCCACGAG
>DOUV01001068.1 GCA_003520455.1 Chloroflexota bacterium
CCGACGCCTTCAACGCCGGATTTCTGCGCCGCTGGCTCACTGGCGCGTCGATTCCAGCAGCGCTCGAGCTGGGGACCGCGCTGGGTGCACTGGCCGTCGCGCGCCCTGGTGCCAGCGAGAATGCCCCCGACCTGGCGGCGGCCGAACGGTTCATCGAGGAGAGTGGAGCGTAGAGATTAGAGATTACGGGCTCGTCTTCAGATCCAAGACGATCACAGGTCCTTACTTTCGGCGTCCAGCGCAGCGACCTCATCCTCCGAGAGGCGCCAACCCAGGGCCCCGGCGTTCTCGCGAGCCTGGCGGGCGTTTTTGGCACCTGGAATGGGGAGTGCCCCCTTACACATCACCCAGTTGAGTGCTACCTGAGGCGGGGTCTTGCCGCCGTGAGCGGCACCCATCTCCCGGAGGAGGCCGATCAGGGGCTGGATGTTGGCCAGGAATTTGGCGCTGGTGCGCCTGCCTCGGAGCCCTTTGGGCGGGTTGTCTGGGGTGTACTTACCGGTCAGCAACCCCATCCCCAACGGACTGTAGGCGATCAGCGTGATATTCAGATCGCGGCAGGTTTGCATCAGACCGTTGTGCTCCGGCTCACGGTGGAGCAAGCTATACTCCACCTGGTTCGAAGCCAACGGCACGTTGCGGCGCGCCAGGGCCGCGTGGGCGCGGCGGGTCTGCTCGACATTGTAGTTTGAGACGCCGGCCGCGCGGGTCAACCCGGCACCCACTGCCTCGGCCAGACCCGCCATCCAGGTCTCGATCGAGATGATGGACAAGGGCGAGTGGATCTGATAGAGATCGATCTGGCTCAACCCCAGGCGATTGAGGCTCGACTGCAGGGCGTTCAGCAGACTCTTCCGTCGCAAGCGCCAGGGAAAGGGCATGAACTTGGTGGCGACCACCACCGGCTGACCGGCCTCGCGAATGAAACGGCCGAGCAGCCGCTCCGAGCGGCCCCAACCGTAAATTTCAGCCGTGTCAAAGAAATTGATGCCCAGCTCCAGGCTGGCTTGAAAGGCGCCGTGAACATCGGATTCGCCGTAGTCACGACCGTAGCCCCATATGAAGCGATCTCCCCAGGCCCACGCGCCTACCCCGAGCGGGCTGACGAGCAAGCCGGTGGAACCGGGGTACACGCGTTCAGACAGATGTTGGCCGTTCATTCTGGCAACCTGGCATCGTCCGGCCAAGAGACCTGGCAGCGATCAGGGAACGCGAGAGAGCAGCGATCCCGTCGTGGTCCGCACCCTGATACGCGCCACACTCACAGATTTGGCTAGCGAGAGAGTATGGCGCCGGCCTCACGGGCGAACACTCTGTTACAGTGAGGTGCAGGGCGCCCCGTGAGGCCGGCACCTCGCGCTTAGCGGCGATGAACAAACCGTCACAGCATTCGCGAGAGCTGTTCATCTCACATTCAGCTTCGCAAGGTATTGTTGAAATTGTAGCCGAGCCACACTGCGAGACAAACTCGCTTCCCAATGACCTTACGGCAGTGTGGCCGGCCCGGCCGCGCCGCGGTGCAACACAGTCTCTCCTTGACCTCACCACGGCGCGGCCGGTCGGCTTCCCCACATTCTTCCCGAGGAACATGGAATGAGTGATCGCCCTTACGAGCGCGAACTTCGAATTGCCGAGGATATCTACGCCCGGTGGGAACGAGGTATCTGCGAGATAGAAGGAAAAGGATGGGGGCCACGAGCCAAAGAGTTGCACCTCTGCCACCGCTGCGGTCGCATCTGCTGCGATTCGTGTGCCCGTCCGCTCAAAGAGCGCCGAGAGACGCCGTTCACCGAAGAGGATGGCGAGACCTATCGCGCCTGGGCGATCATGAGCGCGACGGTCGAGCGGCTGCTCGCGACGATGAAAGAGATCCGCAGCTATCTGGTCTACGAGCATGATATCGTCATCAAGCCCGGCATCTTCGGCATCGGCACAAAGAAGTATCGCCAGAGTGACGGTCGCCCCTGGAGTGAGATTACAGCCGAGAAGGAAGCCGAGCTCAGGACCCTCATCCACGAGTTCAAACGGATTCCGCACGAGTACCCCCTGAAAATGGCCGCGATGGTCAAGACGCAGGTCGACTATCACCAGAGTCAGGACTACGAGAGCAAGTACAGCCCGTATCTCTGCCAGGAGTGCCAGACGGAGAAGGACGCCCTCGGCACGGCCCCGGCGGTACCCAAGAATCTGGTGATGTGGCACGACGAGTAAAGGTCATCGAGACACTGCCAACGGCTTCCCTCACCGGGAGCCGTTGCGCTTTCCAGCGCTCGCCTGCCGGCCCGGGCGGTCACCGCCCGACCAGCGAGCTTTGCCGAGGGACCTGGCACCTGGCTCGTGTGGTGGCACGGCCGCGCCCCCGCACTCGCTTTGCCTTTCCACGGGGTTTGGGCGTAAATTACGCGATCCCCGGCTCAGAAAGGCACGATGGACCATGGAGTACGAACGATTCTACGAGCAGGTTCAGTCGCTGCGGGAGCGCGCAGAGGAAGACCCTCACGGCGCCGGGCTGGAGGCCCTCCGCCTGCTGGAAGATCTCTTCTACGAGCTGTCCCGCGAGCGCGGCTGGCGGAGCCGCCGCGGTGGGCTCGGCGAATACAGCAACTTCTTGAAGGTGCGCGACTTCTTGACTGAGGGCCGGCACGCCCGCGCTCGGCGCTACGCGGATGTCCGCAATTGCGTCTCGCACCGCAGCGGTCTGCTCATCAGCGCGGCACTGACAGATGAGATCCTCGACTTTCTGGAGACCCTGGTCAAGAGCGGCGCTCTGACGGCCGAGCAACTTATGAGCCGGCGGCTTCATACCGTCGAGCCCGACGATTTGCTCCTCACGGCGCGCGACTGGATGCTCCACCACGGCGTTAACCAGCTCCCGGTCGTCCGCGATGGCCTGGTCGAGGGCATCCTGACCAACCGCGACCTCCTCCTCGTCGAAGCGCGGCCACGCGATGCTCATCGCGCCGTGGCCGAGCTGCGCGTTGCCAATGCAATGAACGCGGACAGCAACGAACGGACGGCGTTCATTGCGCGCATCGCCGGTTACGAGGAGGTCATTGAAGCGTTCCGCGCCAGCAGGGTTGTCGCCCTGTTCGTGAGCGAGCGTGGCCTCCCGACCGAGCCGCTCCTCGGCATCATCACCGCGAGCGACTTGCTCCCGAAGCTGTAAGCGGCTCGCTCCCGGTCCACAATCCCCACGCTCAGCATGTCTGCCCGAGCAGCACACGCCGCACGCGGCATTCTCGCTTCAGGTCCCATTTTCGTTTACTCCCCAGGTGTTCGTGGTCAGGTTCTTGCTTGCTACCCATCAGGTTGCGGCGCGACGGTTAAGCCGCTGACGCAGTCCTCTCGTTCTCTGATGGAGTGGTACCATGAAACCTTCTGCCCGCTCTTCCTTACTGCTCATCGTGGCGTTGCTCGCGAGCTTCAGTCTCGCGTGCGGCGTCTGCACGTTCAGCGTGCCGCGATTCGGACCTCCGGTTAGCACCGAGAATAACCGTCCTGAACCAGCCCAACCCCAGCAAGTCCCCGAAACGCGCCCGACGCTTGCTTCGGTTCCGACCCTCCCGGCTGCCCCTCAGGCGAATGTAGCGACGGCTGGGGATCAACTCGTCCAACTCTACCAGCAGGTCATCCCCGGTGTGGTCAGCATCAACGTTCAAACCCAGCAGGGCATCGCCGCCGGGTCCGGGTTCATCATCGACGATCAAGGGCACATCGCGACCAACAATCACGTCGTTCTCGGGGCGAACGACGTGATTGTGACGTTCTACAACGGCCTTGAGGCGCGGGCCGACGTTGTCGGCACGGATCCCTTCAGCGACCTGGCGGTCATCAAAGTGGAGCAACTGCCCCAGGGCACTCATCCGCTCCCCCTCGCCAATTCCGACGATGTCAAGCCGGGCCAACAGGCCATTGCAATCGGTAATCCTTTTGGCGAGGAGGGTACCATGACCGCCGGTATCATCAGTGCGGTTGGCCGCACGATCCCGTCGCTGGCGCCCCAATTCGGTATCCCGCTCGCGATTCAGACCGACGCACCGATCAATCCGGGCAACTCCGGTGGGCCATTGTTGAATAGCGCCGGCCAGGTCATCGGGGTCAACTCGCAGCTCGAGTCGGGCGGCCTCCGCGCAAATGTGGGGGTCGGCTTTGCGGTGCCCGCCAACATTGTCCGCCGCGTCGCGCCGTTCCTCATCAAGGAGGGGCGCTACCAGTGGCCCTGGATCGGTATTAGTGGCATCAGCATGAGTCTGGCTCTGGCCGACGCTTTGAACACCCAAACGGAGCAAGGCGCCTATGTCGTCGAGGTCATCTCCGGCAGTCCGGCCGACCGCGCCGGTCTGCAAGGCGCCCAGATCGAGACCCGGAACGGAATCCAGGTGCCGGTGGGCGGCGACGTCATCGTTGAGGCCGACGGCAATACAATCCGTAGTTGGGATGACCTGCTGTCGTATACGGCGCTCCAGCAGGTTGGCCAGACGGTCAACCTTACCGTGCTGCGCAACGGCAAGCAGATTACAGTGCCCGTCGAGCTTGCCGCCCGGCCGCAGAACCTTCAACCCGAACAGCAGACCTCACCATGACCTGCCGCTGCAAGTCAATGGCCGGCGCCGATTGCCCACCGGCGCCGGCCCTTTGACCACGTCTCCCGGTGCCCTCTTGAAGCGCCCGCCGAGCCAAGTTGTGCTACAATGGCTCAGCGTATAAACCAATCGCCAGCCTTCATTATGAATGACCGCCGATGAGCGACTATTCCACGAGGAACGATGGATCGAGCAAGCGCCGCAATTGCCTGGGAAGATAGCTACTGGTCGTTTGATGGCGACCGCGTGACCCCCGCTCGCAAGGGTATCATGCGCGAGACGCCCTGGCCGCTTTTTGTCGACGAGCACGAGTGGCTTCAGGTCGTGGCGACTCCGGTCCAGCTCGAACTCTTCGCTGTTGGTTTCCTCTACAACGAGGGTGTCATCGATTCGCTCGACGAGGTGCTCAGCGTCCGTGTCTGTGACGAGCCCGAAGCGATTATTGACGTCCGTCTGACCCACCGGGTCATCCTGCCCACGAAACGCACGCTCACCAGCGGCTGTGGCGGGGGCACCACCTTCGCCGACCTGGCGGCAACCCGCGAGCCCCTCCCGACGACTTGCGCCTGGACCCCCGACGATGTGTACGGTGCCATGAGTGGGCTCCTGGGCGCGGTGGCTGAGGAGTATCGCGCGTTCGGCGGCTTCCACAGCAGCGCGCTCAGCCCTGGCGGCAGGCAGATCAGTTTCGTCGCCAACGACGTCGGCCGCCACAACACGATTGACAAGCTAGCCGGTGCCTGCCTGCTCTACGGCATCGATCCGCACGAACACATGCTGGTCAGTACCGGACGCATCTCGAGCGAGATGATCGGCAAAGCCGCACGGCTCGGCATCGAGGTCGTCATCTCGCGCAACTCGCCCACAGCCACGACCGTGCAGCTCGCTCGGGCGTGGAATATCACCGTGATCGGCTACTGCCGGGGGCGGCGCATGCACGTCTACAGCGCGCCCGAGCGCATCCTGGTGCCCCAACCGGCCTTCGTTCCTGAGACTCGCTCCACCTGAGCGCGCTGCGGCCGGCTGCGGGCCGTGTTTGTGTGCCCCTTTTCGCTCCCAAATCTGAACCTTACGGCCGGTCTCCTCTCCTCCAGCGGCCGATGGAGCTTACATCGATCGGCTGATTCCGCGATCCACCCTTCCGCCTCAGCGCCAATATCCCGCTCGGCCGATCACAATCCCGCGCCGATGTCTCATAATAGAGGCCATTCATGCGACAGCAACGCGGGTTTCTGCCAAGAGATTCCCGATTCTTCTTCCGGCGGGAGGTAGCAATGTTTGGGGGATGGCTCAGACGCGATGGATCGACGAACGGCACAGCCAACGGCCGCTATCGGAATGGAAACGAGCATCTGATCGAACTGCGGCAGGTGGTGAAGACCTACGAGACCGCGGCCGGCAGCTTCACCGCGCTCAGAGGTGTCGATGCGCGCATCGACCGGGGCGAGTTCGTGGCCGTGATCGGGAAATCAGGCAGCGGCAAGTCGACACTCATCAATATGATCACAGGGATCGACCGGCCAACCTCGGGTGAGGTTCTGGTGGGCGACACGGCGGTCCACACCCTCCGTGAGGGGCAGATGGCCGTCTGGCGTGGCCGCAACCTGGGCATCATCTTCCAATTCTTCCAACTCCTGCCGACGCTCACCGTGATCGAGAATATCATGCTGCCGATGGATTTCGCCAACCTGTACACCTCCCGAGAGCGCCAGGAGCGCGCCATGTACCTCTTGGAGCAGGTGCAGATGGCCGAGCAGGCTCACAAGCTCCCCTCCGCTCTCTCCGGTGGCCAACAGCAACGGGTGGCCATTGCCCGGGCGTTGTCCAACGACCCGCCGATTCTGGTTGCCGATGAGCCCACCGGAAACCTCGACTCCAAGACGGCCGACTCTGTTTTCCGGATGTTCGAGAGCCTGGTGGCAAGCGGCAAGACGATCGTGATGGTGACTCACGATAACGACCTGCTGAAGCAGGTCGGGCGGGCCATGATCGTCGCGGACGGCGAGATTGTTGATGAGGTTCTCAACGAGCGGCGGCCCGTCCGGCCCTTCCCCCCTCGACAGGAACGGCCGGTGATCGTGCCGCGGTTGGAAGTCAACCCGGCGTAGCACGCGCAGCTGGAAGTGAGAACGGTTGCAGGTTGGGGCGCACGGCCGTGCGCCTCTGCTGCCAGGCATGGTCAGGCAATGCCCAACCGTTCAACCTTCCCACTCGGCCAACACCTCGCGGATTGCCCCCAGACGATCCACCGTGGCCCCGGCCGCGGCGCCGCTCTCTGGCGGGTACTCCCCCGTCCGCAACCAGATGCTGCAAATCCCGGCTCGACGCGCACCGTCTACGTCGTCGTAGGGATTGTCACCCACGTAGACGGCGTCCCTGGCAGTGCCGCCCAGAGCTTCCAGGGCCAGTGTGAAGATCCGCGGGTCGGGTTTCCACACCCGGCGCTCGGCAGAGAAGACCAGCGTAGCGAAGCAGGAACGCAAGCCGAACCGCTCCAGGTCGGCAATATGAGCCTGAGGCGGCCACATCGTGTTGGAGATGAGACCGAGACGCCGCCCCTCCTGCGCCAGTCCCCGCAGCAGTTCCACTGCACCTGGCCGGACGCGGGCACCGACGCTGATCGCCGTCGTATATCCTTCGACGGCCTGTTGGAGCAGGTTGGGGTCACAGTGCAACCCTTGCAGTCGGAGCGACTCCGCCAGCAGATCGGCGAGGATCAGATTGCGCTCACCACGGATTGCCGCCTGCCAGCCAACCTTGAGATTGGCAAAGCAGGTGTCCTGAAACTCGTCAAGCGAGGGCGGCGCGTGCCCGTTGCCGTTCAGCAATCTGTGGACGGCCGCCAACCCCAATCGTTCCATCGAGGGCCAGTCGCTCACCGGCCCCCGGTAATCAATCAGAGTCCCACCAAGGTCGAAGAGAATCGTGTTGTAGCGCATCAGTCCGTCTCCCAAGTCCAGCGCGGCGGCGCCACCCGGTGAGACGGCCTGCAATCCTCTCGGCCGGGGCTTCGTCACACCGCGGGCGCACATCCACAACGGTGGACGGGAAATTATCCTCACAGGCGTTCCCGTAGCCAAATTGAAGCCGGCAGGGTGTTCGCGCAGCTGCTTCAACACAGCACACACCAGCCCGTGTTCGGTGCGGACTCTTCATCCCAGCAGTCCTGCCAGGGCGCGCCCGGTGTCCACAAAATCAGGCAGCACCACATCGGCCCCGGCCGCCCGGAGCGCCTCCTCATCGAAGGGGCCCGTCGCGACGGCCACCGTGCGTACCGCCAGGTGGCGACCACAACCGACGTCCGCGGGC
>DOUV01001072.1 GCA_003520455.1 Chloroflexota bacterium
ATCGGCTCGCTGTTCGCCGGCACGGAGGAGAGCCCGGGCGAGACGATCCTCTACCAGGGGCGCACGTACAAGGCGTACCGCGGCATGGGGTCGCTCTCGGCGATGGCGCGCGGCAGCGCCGACCGCTATTTCCAGGAGTCGGGCACGTCGCTGTCGAAGCTGGTCCCCGAGGGGATCGAGGGGATGGTGCCGCACAAGGGGAGCGTCCACACGATGCTCCCCCAGCTCACCGGCGGCCTGCGCGCCGGCATGGGCCTCTCCGGCTCCGCCAGCATCGACGACCTCCGCACCAAAGCCCGCTTCCTGCGCATCACCGCCGCCGGCCTCAAAGAGAGCCACGCCCACGACGTGGTCATCACCAAGGAAGCCCCCAACTACTGGATCGAGCGCTAACCGCGCTCTAGGGTGGATCGAGCGCTAACCGCGCTCTAGGGTGGATCGANNTACTGCGGTGCCGCCTCCCTCGGGGAGCTGCGCGCCTCGGCCCGGTTCATCCGGGTGACCATGGGAGGCCTCAGGGAATCCCACCCCCACGACGTGACCATCACCCGCGAGGCACCCAACTATCGCATGTAGCGGAGCGGCCCACCGGCCCCCGCCCGGCATTCCACGGCACCACCACGGAGCGAGCTCCATGAGCGGTCTCTTCCCCGTACGGCCCCGCCTCCTCCTGGGGCCGGGCCCCTCTCCGGTCCACGAGCGCATCCTCCAGGCGCTGGCCCGCCCCGACCGCTCGCGCACGACAACCGCCGGCCCCGGCGCCGAAGTCCCCCACTTCGTCACGGAACCGGCCGCACGAACCCGCACGCTGGCAGGCTCTGCCGAAGGATCGTCGGAAAGCGTGCCGCTGCCACCCTGAGCCACCCGCGTGCCTTCAGCCCCGCCTCGTATACTCCGCGCGTGCGCCCCCGCCTCGCCGCTCTGCTCTTGCTGGCTACCGCCCTCGGGAGTTGTGTCCAGACACCGGCGTCATTGGTCCGTGAGCAGCAGCCGAGGCTCGGCCGGCAGATTCCGGCCTTCTCGCCGGCCGCCACGATCCACGAAGCCGCTGCGCCCGCGGCGGGTCGCTGGTCCGTGGTGAATCACTGGCACTTCTTCTGCGGTCCCTGCGTCGAGGAGTTGCCCGCCCTCGAGGCCTTCTCCGCTGCGCATCCGGAGATCGCGGTCGTCGGGGTCAGCTATCTCTTCGAGCCGTCGGAGATGCCCGTCGAAGTGCAACTCGGCCACTTTCGCCGCGCCGTGGCGGCCAAAGGCGTGACGTTCCCGACGCTGCTCGCCGGCCGTCGCGAAGAGCTCGCGGGCTTCGAGTTCAGGACGATCCCTACGACCCTCCTGGTCAGCCCTCAAAATGCCGTCGAAGCGGAGTTGCGCGGCGCGAAGGGCCTGCCCTGGTTCCTCGCCAGGGCCGCCCAACGAGTCCGAGACGCCACCCCCCACCTCTCCACCGCTCCCCCGGCGAACACTCCCCGCCCGCCTCAAGCCCAGCCTCCCCCGGACTTTAGCGACAAGAACTGTCGCGTTTGACCCGCCCCCCGATCCGCCTGTACTCTCCGTAAACCATGCAATCACGGCAGCCTATGGCAGCCCACCCCCACAGAATCTCCCCGGCAAGGGCCGCGCAGTCTGCAGCGTTAGCCTTCATCTATCTCCGCCGTCGTTGCCGTCGAATTCAGAGTTAGGCGGCACCAATGACCCGCTCGGACAAGTTCTTCGCTGTACTTGGTCGGATGTTCCTGGGCTGGATCTTGGCAGTCGGCGCCTACTGGTTGGCTTCGGACATGGGGAAGATCTACAGTGCCCGTCTTGAGACTGCAATGGCCCTCAACCAGCCGGCACAGGTCGGACTCGAACGGGCAGTCGCAGTGCTGCGAACTGCCTCGCGATTCAGTGCTCTGTTGCCCATTCCCGCGATGGCTTTCGGGGCCTACCTTGGTATTCGGCGAATTCGTCGTGAGAGGGCAGCTAGTGACGGTTCCGCCTAACCCCTCGTTCGATCGGACGCGCTCCGCAGCCATGGTCCGCTTCGCGGCTCGTCGCCGGTGGCGCGCCGCTCAACTTATGAGCCGTTAGGCCGCAACATCGCCAGCGGTTTCCTGCCAAGAGCTTCTCTGTTTTCCGCCGCCGGGCGGCGCGGTAGTTGGATCGTCAGTGGCGCAGCGCCTCTCTCAGTCGCAAGGTCGAGGCAGCGGTGGACCTTGCCCGTGCCGATCCAGGCTCTTGATGGTGGGGAGGCGGTAGTTGTCTCGGAGCGGCACTTGCTCTACGCTGGTGCTGTGCGGCCTAACCTTTCGTTCGAGCGGACGCGCTCCGCAGCCGTGCCCCGCTTCGCGGCCCGTCGCCAGTGGCGCGCCGCTCAACTCATGATCCGTTAGGTGGCAGGTGGACGCCCTTCTCATCCCCAGCGCGCTTCTCGCCAGTCTCATTGGTGTGGCCAAGCAATGGACGGCCGAGGAGCTTCAAGCGCGATTCGGATTGGCAAGTATCCTTGCAGGCACCGTCAAGCGCTTCTGGGTCCCGCTCGCAGTAGCTGCATGGGCAGCTGTTGGGCCGAAACCCCGATCGACAACAGGCCGTGATCGAGGTCAGGTCCGTCACTTCGATTCTGGGTGCCTTGCACTGCTGGCATGGTCGTTGGTATCGGACATTCTTCTCCTGGGCGCGTGGAACCGAATCGACACTGTGCTCATCTTCGAGGCGCTGCTGCAGTCAGTCAGTGCGCTTGCCTTGGCAACGCCGTTCATGCTGGTTGGCGCTTGGCGCGGCCGCTCCTTCGTGAAGCCCTTTCCCGTAGCAGTCGCCCTAAGTGCCTGCGTTTGTGTTTTCTGTTGCTACGCCGCTGTACTGTGGCTGATCTATCCGTTTCTTCGTGCGTAATGTGTGGCCTGCCACCTAACCCATCGTATCTGGACTCCTCCCGCAAGTAGCGCGCCGCGCGGTTTCTGACGAAGGGCAGGACTGCAGTCGTATCTACGGCC
>DOUV01000077.1 GCA_003520455.1 Chloroflexota bacterium
CGACATGCGCCCGGCCGCCCAGCGCCGCGGCGCGCTCGGTGATCGAGCGTGGGGTGAAGGGAGCGGGCACTGATTCACCCGAACCCTCGTTCTCGATCCGCAGAATCAGGTGTCCGTTCTGGCGAAGCAGACCGACCGTGACCCGTGACGCGCCTGTGTGGCGCCTGACATTGCTCAGACCTTCCGCCACGATTTGGAACGCCTCGGCGGCCAGGCGATCGTTGACGCGCAGATCCCCCTTCGCTTCCACGTCCACGTCGATCCGAGTTGCCTCGGCGAATTTCCTCGCGAAGCGGCGCACGGCCGGCAGCAAACTGTCCTCGCCCCCGTCGCGGGCTTTGAGACCCCGCACGTAGCCGCGGAGATCGGCGATCTCGACATTGGTCATCTCGATCAACTGCGCCAGCTCGCCGCTCACCTCCCCCCCCGAGGCCAGCTTCTGATGGGTTGCGACGAGGCCCATCTGCAGCCCGATGTACGGTTGGATCACGCTGTCGTGGAGGTCGCGGGCGATCCGCTGGCGCTCCTCCTCGGCGGCGCTCGAGGCGAGCCGGTCCACGAGGCGGACGTTGTCGATCATCGGGGTGACATGTTCGACCACCTGGAGCAGGAAGTCCAGCTCCACATCCCGGAAGCCACCCGGCCGCTGCGCGGTCAGGTAGAGCCGGCCGATTGCCTCCCCGGCGTAGGGAAACGGCACGGTGACGAACGCCTCGACCCCGAGGGTGGCAGCCAGCGCTTCGCTCACCTCCCGGCCCACCGTCCGGTGCGTCCCGCTGGTCAGATCACAGGCATCATCGCTCACCCCCAGGGGCGGCCGCCACCACGCGCGCGGCTTGCCGTGATAGACAACCGCGAGGTTGTCCGGCAGGGCCAGCAGCCGCTTTGCCACCGCCGCGGGCAGCGGCTCGGCGTGGGCCCCTGCTTCCGGCTGACGGCTGTCCGCGCGGCGCAACCGGTACTGATCCAGAGACGGATCACCCGTCACGAGCAAGCAGCCATCGGCCTTGTAGAATGCGTGCAGCCGCGCCATGATGGAGCCAATCGTCTGATCGACACCAAAGCGTGGGTTCGACAGTCTGGTAACCTCTTTGAGCAGTGCCAGCCGCTGTTTGAGTGTGAGTTCGAAGCCGCCGCGGTAGGCGAGCATGTAGCCCAGCACGAGCAGATAGATCGGATACAAGAGAAAGCGGTTCAGCTGGAAGTCGGTCGCGGAGGCCGCACTCACCAGGATGACGGAGGTGGCGAGAACGGCCGAGGCGACGGCCACCCATAATCCGGAGAAGAAGCCCCAGCGGAACGCAGCCACCAGGATGGGAAAGAAAAAGAAAAAGAAGATGCTGCTCGTGCTGTGGCCCAGCGCGAGGAGCGCCGCGTACCAGCCAACGTCCACCCAGTGGGCCAGGGTGTTGATCCGGGCCAGGAACGGGCTGTGGCGCAATGTCAGGATGTAGAGGACCGTCCCGTAGAGGATGTAGAGGCCAAGGAGGGTATAAGTCGAGGCAACAGAGCGGCCCCGCTCCAATGGATCGAGGTAGATAATCAACAGGGCCGACGTGGCCAGCATGAGCCGCATCGCGGCGACTATCCGGTCATCGATGAACCTCGTGGTTGATGTCTTGGGCGGTGAGAACACTCACCACCTCCCTCGTGGAGCATGGCCCTGACCCGTTTCAGGAACTCGTCACACCACTCGCAGTTGGCCGGGGGGTGCGACGCACTATCGGAAGTGCATCGCACCCTGGCGACGCACCTTCCGAGCAGGTATCAGCTGAATTATTATGTTCTCCAAAGATGACAGGGAGGTGAATTGGCGGTATGAAGGCGATGACAGAATGTATAGACAGCCTGGCGTTACAGATTAATTGCACGTTTCCAATTGAACCTGAGAATCGCTGTCCGGAGCCGGGCGAAGAGCCGGGCGATTGCCTGTCCTGGCCGGACAGGCCAGGGAAATCGCGGCTGGGGGCCTGCGGCCGGGCGGGCCCCGCCGGGCTACGCGGTTCGTCAGCGTCGATTGGAACAGCGCACGAGCGGATCAAGCATGATTGCCATTGCGCGCGAACGTCTCTCATCCAGTCGGCTTCAGCCGACTTGAGCTTTCAGCCCTGGAATTCATTCCTGGGCGGCCGGGCGGTTGCTCCGGACATACGCACGGTTTGTCAGATTCATTTGGAAAAGGGCAAAAAGCCTGCCCCTTGTCACGTTCGGCTCACAGATGATGCAGATCAGAGTGGCAGCTTCATCTCGACGCGAAAACCACCGGCCGGCGCCGGCCCGGCCTGAAACTCGCCCCCCAGGGCCTCAGCGCGTTCGCGCAAGCCCCGCAGACCGAAGCCCAGCGCCGCCTCGCCGTCCTGTTTGCTGTCTTCACCGGCCTGCCCGTTGTCTTCCACTGTCAGGTGGATCGCCTCGTGCTCGAACCCCAGGGTCACCACCACCTGGCTCGCCGCTGCATGGCAACTGACATTCGTCAAGGCTTCCTGGGCGGCCCGGTAGAGCGGGACCGCCAGACGGGACGGGAGGGGAACGACCTCGCCTTCGACGCGCCAGATGACGTCGATCTGGGTTCTCTCCTGGAAATCCGCGGCGAGACTGGCGATCGCCTCGGGCAATGAGAGCGCCTCGAGCGCCCCGGGGCGCAAGGCCTTGACCGCCCGGCGAACCTCAGAGAGACCATCTTTGACCAGTGCTCGGGCACGTCTGGCCACCCGCTCGCAATCCTCGCTGCAGCCGGCCGAGAGCTGAACGATCAGCTCGAGTTGGACGTCCAGCACCGTCAGCGTGTGCCCCAGCGTATCGTGAATCTCGCGCGCCAGGCGCGCCCGCTCCTGCGCCACAGCCAGCGCCTCGGCCTGGGCGATATGCTCTTGAATGTCGCGGTCTGCCTCGGCCAACTCGCCCTTCGACGTCTGCTCTCGACCATCGTAGATGCTCTTGGCAACAGCGATGGTCAGCAGGCTGAGGGCATACCAGGGAGCATCCTCCAGCACCGTTAACAGAGCTGCCGGCCACTGATGCGGAGCAAGCATGTTGTAAATCAACAGTGTTAAAGCGACCATACTGGCGATCCATCCCGCGCTCCCCGCGGACCATGTGAGCGAAACGAGCAAATCGCTTTCGGGGGCAACAGGGGAGCAGTGCAGCGCCCATTGACGCTCGCCGGAATGGTGAGCATCATCATGATGACTGTCGCAGCGAAGAGTACCACCGCCGAAGCAACGATTTGCACGTGTGGTAGGGGATGGCGTCCACGGGCTCTTTCGTCATACAGCGTTGTCCTGGACGTGCAACAAGCCCCACTCGACCGCCAGGCGCACGGCATGAGCGCGGTCGCGCGCGCCCAGCTTGGCGAGAATGCGGCTGACATAGTTCTTGATGGTGCCTTCGGCCAGGGCGAGCC
>DOUV01000937.1 GCA_003520455.1 Chloroflexota bacterium
GACTAGCGAAATGCTGTACTAAGAGTATAGCGGCCAGACTGTTTCGGACAGTTCAAGTTGTCATGGCGATGGCGTGTCAAATTGCGCTGAGAGGTGCTGAGCGGGTCGGCGCCGGTAGCCGAATGGGCGCCAGCAGCCGGCCGGCGGGACGCCCGCGCTCCCAGCCTCCGTCGGGCGCGAAGAACCAGCGGCTCAGGGAGGTGTGCCCGGTTTTGCCAGGGTGTGTGATTAGAGAATCCGCTCGTACTCGGCAATGGCGAGCTTCCAGACGGGCACGCCGCAGAAGCGGTCGCCCTCCGGGCAGTAGGGACGGGCCCCGGCGGCACGCCGCAGGGTGCACGGGGCGCCGAGGTAGCGCCCGATGGTGGGGTTGACCCGCTGGATCTGGAGGGCCTCGTCCTTGCTGGCGGCGAAAATCTCCTCCTGAGCGTTATAGCAGAGGCGCATCTTGAGCTTGTGGTGTAGGCTGAGCAGATCGGCGCTTTCGGTGAAGCGGACGGCCACGGCGTTGGGCAGCAGGTAGGCGCAGTATTCGGGCGTTGTGCCGAAGGCCCGCAGGCGCCGGATAGCCTCCCAGGTGCGGGTCATGGTCTCGTCGTAGAGGCGCAGGGCCGGTTGGCTGAGGCGGACGAGGGCGGGGGTGATGTAGTCGGGCTCGTCGCCGAGGTAGGCGTACAGCAGCGGCCGCGAGCCGGGGGTCATCCGGTGGCGCTGGTCCTGGCTGTCGGCGGTGTGCGAGAGCTTCTTGCGGAAGGTGTACTGCGGGTGAACCATCGTCCGGCTGAGCTTGCTCATCGAGGTAACGTTGAGGGCCTCGCCGAAGTAGCTGTTGCTGGCGGGGTCCAGGACCAGTGCAATGGCCTGCTCGTCGGCAAGGGCAGTGCGTGGCACGCCCAGCACCTCGCGTACGGCCTGGGCCAGGAGCGCCTCGTTGTCCGGTTTCCAACTGACGAGCTTGCTTGTTCGGCCCTCGAGCGCGGCGTCGAATTCACGGACGAAAGCCGCCTGGTGAGCGGTATCGCCTGGGCCCGCCCAGAAACGAGCCTCCAGAGTCGCCTCGAGCGGGAGGGGCTGCTCGAGGATGGTCTCGAAGAGCGGATCGAAAGCCAGCAGTTGGTCGATCATCGCCTGGACGACGCTTCGCGTCTCCAGCGGGGCGTCCGGCTGCTGGCAGATTCGATAGTAGCGAAGCAGGGTCAGGATGCTGATTGTGTGGTAGAGATACGCGAAGGTGGCGACGGGCAGTACGTAGCGCGCCACCTCCTGGGCCTTCTTCGGGATCCAACGCTTCGCCATGGGGTGGGGCACCGGCGGCGCGTCCGGCCTGGGGGCCCGCGGGGCGCGCGACGGGAAGATCTCGAAGTAGAGGCTCTCGACCGCAGGGGTGAGCAGCTCGATCAAGCGCTGGTAGGTTTCAGTCTGTTGGGTCAGCGTGCGCTCATAGATGGCCAGTGCCTCGGCCTCGAGCGGCGGCACGGCCATGGCGTCGGGGTGGACCCGGACGTAGCGCTGGCTCACTTGTTCCGAATTGTGGACGACAAAGCCGTTGGCTACAAAATTGTGATGTGGTCCCGCCATGACAAGGTCGTAAGTGTCTGTTTCACCGTCATGCTCTATGGCGGCGATACTATCGACCGTTACAGGCATGGTTGTGCTGTCAGGACTCCGCGCTGCCTTGTGAGGCAGGGAACATAAGAGACGAGCGTTGTCCGCATCACTGTGAAGGAGATCGCCATCTACGGGATGTAGTTCGAGACGTCTGGCACCTCCCTTGTAACGAGGAGTAGCGTTGACGAGGATGTTATCTCCAGGTTCAAGTTCATGGAGGCGCGCCCAGGAGCCGTCTTCACGCATAAACCGGTGATCCTGGGTAGCGCGGATAACGTGACCCAATCCGGTCGTCACGCGATAAACGGTTTTCATGCCGGTGAAAACGACGCGTTCGATCTGGTTCGGTACAAGATTCCCACCATCGTCCACACTGGGTACTCGTCGTATTTTCACATACCTGCGCCGCACAGGATCATGTTGCGCTTCGTAGAGCGCTTTGATTGTCCAGGAGGTCGTTTCGTTGTTGTGGAGGGATGGAATTTCGGTCTCACCGGCGATGCAGTTGTAGAATGGATGCGAGTGGAGAAAGGTCCAGATGAACTGGCGGCTGACGTTGGTGATCGCAAACTGCGCGTGCGCGTGCTGGAGCGTGGTGTGGTGGCCGGCCTCGTAGGTGCTGGCCGCGATTCGGTCGCGCAATTCGGGCGCGGTCGCGACTTGTTCCGGCGTGATGATGCCGTTGGCGGAGTAGCAAGTACGGGCAGTGGCGATCGCATTTTCAAAGGGACGGGCAAAGCAGTTGACGAGAGTCACCTGGGGCGGGGCGGACCGGAACGTGACAGCCGTCATGCGACCTCCTGGCGGTTGAAGGGTGAAGGTTGGAAGGGTGAAGGTTACAGGTGGATCGTCAACTTTCAACTTTCCAGTTTTCAACCTTGTGTGCCATCACAACCCAATGGTTTGTGGCGTAAGCCTGCTCGGCCGGCGCGAGGCACTCGACGGCCGTGAAGCCCTCGAGGAAGTGACCGAGCTCGGCGCGTGAGGTGTAGTGATGCGGTAGCATCTCACCGCCGAGGATCGGGTCGGGCGCCACAAACGTGTTGGGCTCGACCTCGAGGGCGCCGCCTCTGGCGAGCAAGGTGCGGCGGTACTCGTGGCTGGCCGTGCCGGTGCTCAGCAGGTCGAAGAGGAAGTGGCCACCCGGCCGAAGGATGCGATGCACACCGCGAAACAACTGGGTGATGGCTCTGGAGCGCTCATGGTGGAGGACCTGAAACGCGATGACCCAGTCGAAGGTGGTCGGCGCGAATGGTAGATGATACATGTCGGCCTGGAGCAGCGGTGTTGGCAAGCCCTGCGCCTCCAGTCTCTCATAGAGCCGCGACAGACCGGCCGCCGAGATGTCCAGTCCGAGGGCTGCGTAGCCCTGTTCGAGGAGTGGCAGCAGGTTCCGGCCCAGCCCGGTCCCCAAATCGAGAACGAACTCGGCCTCCCCTCGGAGCGCGGACGCCCAGCGGTCGAGGAGTGGGTGCGGGTGATCGTTCATTGCCTCCGCGACGATGATAGGGTCCCGCCAGGCATCGGCCCAGGCATAGCGATTGAAAAGGGGGATAGAATCGAGCATACGGCTGCTTTCTGAGAACGGTCCGACTCACAGCGAGTAGGCTTGAAATTCAAGCATGGCGAGATGCTTTTGTCAAAGCGATGGCTCTTCACGACGGGCTGATCCACATCAAGCAGATGTTTTGGAGTGACGGCCAGCCGGCTGGCGATCGCTCCGCGCAGCAGGAGGCTCACCGGAGCGGTTGCCTGCATTCGAGTGGGAGGCCGGGGGTGCTTCGTGCAGGGGGCTGCGTCGATCAATCGGTCGCGTTTTTCGCCCGCCGAAAAGGTGGCATACACCTTCCGCGGTGCGTGCCACCTTCTTGATGGGCGATGGTCGCACGTTCGTTCAGTAAGCGCGGGCAAAGATGGCGACGCGGTCGGCCGTCTGGCCAGTATAGAAGCCGATTCCGCGGCCGCCGGGCTGCTGCACGGGGAAACAGCGGATTGTGGCGCCCGTTTCGTCCTTGATGCGCTGCTCGTCCTCATCGCTGCCCGCCCACCAGGCGCGAACCCAGCTCCCGTCGGCGATCATCTGCTTAAACTCGTCGTAGCTGCTCACGTCGAACGTGTTGGCCGCCATACGAGCCCGCGCCCGCGCCAGCAGGGCCTGTTGGATCGCGGCGAGGGTTGTCTCGGCTGCCTCGGCCACCTCGGCGATGGGGATGCCGAAGGTTTTGCCCTCCCGGCCCGGCTGGTCCCGCCGCGCGAAGACGACCGCGTCTTTCTCGACATCGCGAGGGCCGATCTCGATCCGCAGGGGCACCCCCTTGAGTTCCCACTCGTTGAACTTCCAGCCGGGCGTTTGGTTCTCGCGCGTATCGGTCTGGACGCGGAGCCCGGCCTCGCGCAGCATAAAGGCTGTGCGCTCGACGGCGCCGAGGACCCGTCCTTTCTCGGCCTCTTTGCGCCAGATCGGGACGATGACCACCTGGATCGGGGCCAGTCGCGGCGGCAGAATCAGGCCCTGATCGTCGCCATGGACCATGATGATCGCGCCGATGAAGCGCGTGCTGAGGCCCCAACTGGTCTGCCAGACGTAGCGCAACTCGCCGCGCTCGTCCTGGAACTGGATGTTGAAGGCTTTGGCGAAGTGCTGGCCGAGGTTGTGGCTCGTCGCGGCCTGGAGCGCCCGGCCGTCGCCCATCATGGCCTCGATGGTGTAGGAGTGGTCGGCGCCGGCGAAGGTTTCCAGGCGGGATTTTTTGCCCGGAATAACGGGCACGGCGGCCTCGTTCTCGGCGAAGTCAGTGTAGACGCCGAGCATGCGCAGGGCTTCTTCCTCGGCCTCCTGGAGGGTAGCGTGGGCGGTGTGCCCCTCCTGCCAGAGGAACTCGAGCGTACGCAGGAAAGGTCGCGTGCGCAGCTCCCACCGGACGACGTTGGCCCACTGATTGATCAGGACAGGCAGGTCGCGGTAGGACTGGATCCAGCGGGCGTACATGTAGTTGATGATCGTCTCGCTGGTGGGACGGACGACCAGGGGCTCTTCGAGTTCCTTCCCACCCCCAATGGTCACCAGCGCCAGCTCGGGCGCGAAGCCCTCGACGTGGTCAGCTTCCTTCTGAATGAAGGAATAAGGGATGAACAGCGGGAAGTAGGCATTCACATGGCCGGTCGCTTTGAAGCGCCGGTCGAGGGCGTGCTGGATATTCTCCCAGAGGGCGTAGCCATAGGGGCGGATGACCATCGTGCCGCGCGCCAACTCGCCGCCGTAGTCGACCAGTTCGGCCTTGCGAATGACGTCGATATACCATTCGGCGAAGTTCTCGGAGCGCGGCGTGACTTTCTGTTCAGCCATTCAGATGCCCCCTCTACGGAAAACGTGACGCTCTTGTTGACATAGCGTGTACCGGTTCACTTTGCAGGCCGAGAGGCTCGTGATGGGTGAAACGGGGTGAGCGTGCTTGCACGCAGTCTGCGCGTTTCATGTCAGTCCTCACCCGGGTGAACCTCACGCGGTACACGTCCCGCTAGAAGCGCTACGTTTTAAGCCTCACGTCGTAGCGCTTCTTGAAGCTCGTACACGGCCTCGGCCGGTGACTGGGCCCACTGGATCAGGCCGTAGTAGTTGTCATGGATCAGAAACTCGTCCTCGCGCAGCAGGGTGAAGAGCCGGCGCCAGGGCTGCCCGAGGAGGACGATGGGCTTGGGTGGGCGAATGGCGCCGGTCTGCATCAGGCCCCAGGTGAAGAAGAGCTCAGTGAGGGTGCCGATGCCGCCCCGCAGGACGACGAAGCCATCGGCCATCTCGGTCAGGTGGCGCAGCCGCTCGGAAAAGCCAGGATACTTGGTTTCTTCCTTGACCCATTGGTTGGGTGGCCGAGGATCGAAGATATCCAGTGTGACACCGATGACGTGTCCCCCAGCGTCATGCGCGCCCTGGCTGGCAGCGGCCATGGTGCCGCCGTAACCTCCGGTCATCACGATGAACCCGGCCTGGGCCAGCCGCCGGCCGATGTCGAAGGCTTCGTTGTAGAGTGGCGAGCCCGGCTGAGGCTGGGACGAGCCGAAGACGGCAATCGTTTGGGAACGCATCGGAGACCTCGTAGATGATTGGCCCTGGTCGTTCATGGGAGTCGATGCAGGATCGGATGGCGGGCCTCGTAGGTGGCCAGCCAGCGTACGCCCGTGTCGCGGGCCATGCCGACGGCCACCTCCCACCCGCCGGCCAGATGCTCGGGCCGGTGGCTGTCGGAGCCGAGGGTAATCCACTCGCCGCCGAGTTCGACGTAACGGCGCAGCGTATCGAGCGCCGGGAAGGGCTCGCGGGGACCCTGGCGCAGGCCGCTGGTGTTGATCTCGATGGCAACATCGTTCTCGACGGCGGCCCGAAGGGCAATATCGACAAGGTCGGCGACGTCGTCGTAGTTCAGACGGCCGAGAACCGCTGTTGCGTGACGCTTGCAGAGGTCGAGGTGGCTGAGAACATCCACGAGGCCACTGCGGGCCGTCGCCGCGACGGCTTCGAAATAGTCGGCGTAGGCATCGGCGGGATGGCGGCCCTCGATGTGCGCGGCCCACGCCGGCGGGTCGCACACGTTGTACCCTCCCGCGAAGTGGACCGACCCAAGGATGAAATCATACGCCTTCCCCGCCAGGAAGGTCACGATCTCCTCATGGTGCTCGGCCTGGTAGCCGAGTTCGAGCGCGCGGCGGATGGTCAGCGGCGGGCTGAGGGCCTCACGCGCAGCGGCCAGGTCGCGGTTGTAACGCTCGTAATCGTAGAACTCGAAGCCGTCGTCGGCGGGGTCGAAGTCGGCGTGGTCGGTGACGGCGATCTCGCGCAGACCGCGGCTCAGCGCACCATTCGCCATGACCGCCAACTCGTACGAACAATCGACCGAGTTACTTGAATGCAGGTGGTAATCGGCCCACCAGGAAAGTGCCATTCCTGCTGATCCTTCGCGGGTACGTGCCTATCGGTTGGACGGGGACCTCACCCTCCCGGCCCCCTCGGCTGGAAGGTGAGGGGAGTCCCTGGCGGACGTCGCTCTGCAGGTGATCTCGCTCTTCCTCGACGTCCGGTTCAGGACTGCCCATCCCCGGTTGGGGAGGCGTGCCGTCAATGCAGTCGGCGCCGGGATGGCCGGCGCCGACGGGTATTGTACTCACGTGATGGTCGCTGGCAAGCCCCGTGACCGCACCGAGTCTATCAACGTGGCGGTGTTCAGGCCACCCCGGTCTCGAAGTGGTGGGCAGGCCGCGGAAGGCGAGCCGTTCGGCCGACGTCAGTCGCCGACCGAGCCATCGTCACTGATTCCGGCGTAGCGAGCCAGCTCCCAGAAGCCGGCGCTGCTCTGCTCGACGGCCTCGGCCGTCTCGGAGAGTTCCATGGCAACGCGTTGGGCGGTGCGGCGCACGGCCTTCGCAAACCGCCTGGCCGGTCGCTCGCTGAACTCCTCCGCGTAGTCGCGGATGAGCTCGTCGAGGGGATGATCCTCCGCCAGGACGCCGGCCTGGCGGAGGTACCAGTGGCGCTCGATGGTCCACAGGTAGAGGTCGGCCTCGGTCCGGTGCGGGAACTCGCGCAGGGCGCCGCTGGTGCGGATGATCTCGACGAGGGGGAGGTAGACCCGATCATACCAACTCGCGACGGCTTCGTGGTAGGGGATTTCGCGGTTCCGTTCGATCCCCAAGTACCACCGGTGCACCGCGATGTGCTCCAGAAGTTTTTCGTATTGACCGGGGAGCGTCAACTCCACGCGTGCAGCTGGCCGGAGTTGGCTCAGTTGCGTTGTGGCCAGAAAGTCCAGGGCATCCTGGTGCCGGATCCACGCCTCGAGATCGGCCACCGAGGCAATCGGGGCCGGGGCGTGGGCTTCGATCACATAGGCGTCGATGAATTCCTGGCCGCGCTCGCGGGCCACGGAGACGCGGTGATTGCCGTCTTTGACGAAGTAGGTCTCCCCAAGCTGGTAGAGTTCGATTGGGGGCAGATGCACGTCGTCGTAGTAGGCGCGGTCGATATTCAGCCAACGATTTCTGGTATGTTGCTGCCGCGGTAAGAAGGCCCGGTCGAAGTCGCGGTAGCGGCCAACGCTGCCGATGATTTGGGTGATTGGGACCTGTTGCAGGCCGCCATCATGTTGGGCGTGCGCTCGCAGACGCTGCCGAACGTCATCGAAGGGGAGCAGGTCGTTGCTACGCCGGGTCAGCCAACTCCCCATCTGTCTCCAGAAGGCTTTCCAGCGGGCACGATCGAAATCGGCTTGAACGAGTTGCCCGATACTCATAGTGCTTTGCCGCCTCCACAGCGGGTACGAGTGAGGCAGGCGCGGCGACGTGAATCGACAGGTCCACCAGAAGTTCGCGGAAGCCGTAGGCGTTCAGGACGACGGTATCGTAAAACTGGGTTCGCAGCACAGTCTGATTGCTATAGACGTGAATGTGACCGTGCAGGTGGTACCTCGGCCGGAACACGCGCAGGAACCAGCGGAAGACCTCGAAGCCCTGGTGGCACAGATCCGCCTGGTCGTGGATATGGCGCGGGGGTGCATGCGTGATCAACATATCGAGAAAACGACCGTACCGAACTTTGTTCAAGAGTAAGTGGGGCAACATTCGGGTGATCTGCAAACGCATTTGGGTCTCGGTGTACTGATGCGGCCCGTTCTTGTAGCGCTTCGATCCTTCGAGGCCTGCCAGCAACAGACCGCGGTGGTTGATGAGACGGCCGTGCAGATCGACGGTGCCCCACGCGTGGCGGCGGGCCGTCGTCGCCCCGTACTCGACAGGCGGGGCGTGGTTGCCACACACGTAGTAGAGCGGCACATCGAGCGTGCTGACGATGTATTCCAGGTAGTAGCAGGGGAGATCGCCGCAGCTCAATACCAGCTCAATGTGCCCGAAACGCCTTCGAATGCGGGCACTGTAGATCGGGTCTTCAACTTTATCGCTAACCGCGAGTATGTTCACTTGTCGACTCGTCGCCGGCGCTACCATCGCGAAACCGACCTCGCTGTCGGTGCAAGTAGGTTCAAGAAACAAAAAAGCCAACCCCGGCACGTAGGAGTCAGCTTCGACCGTGGAGCGAGCCGTGTCCCTTACACCTGATTCTCGGTCACGCTCCCTCAGAGAGTCATTTCAGACGCACGGGCAGTATAGCACGCGGGCTGGGGAGGTGTCAACGGAAACGCAACTGGCTGCGCAGCGAGCGGCCCACGAAGCTCAAGCTTGCCTCACTCCCGTCGCAAACAGAACGTGCCACGACTTCTTCGCGGGCCAACGGGTGATCAAAAGCCCGACTCGCGATAGACCGGGGCGAGCAGATTGTCCACCGGCACATGGTCGTCGGTGAGGATCAGGGATGGCGCTTCGTCCAGGTAGCGCTGCAACTCGTCGGGCGAGAGGAAGTTGCCGGTGTGTTGGTACAAGTCATCGAGGGGCTGCTCGCTGGCGACAAGAACGAAGGTGTAGCGCTGAACAGTGCGCCAGTTGTCGCTGTCGGTCGAGACGGCAACGTGAGGGAAGACGCTCTGGAGGGTGCGGACGAAGGCCCGCAGGAAGAGGCCGTGGCGGCCGTCGATGATGTTGACCAGATAGAGCCCATCTGGAGCCAGGTGGGCGCGGACCTGGCTTGCAAACTCGCGCGTGGTGAGGTGGTAGGGGACGGAGAAGTCGTTGAAGGCGTCGCCGAAGATGAAGTCGTACCGGGTATCGGCCGGAAGCTCGTTCAGGAAATGGCGGGCATCCTGGTTGAATGTG
>DOUV01000932.1 GCA_003520455.1 Chloroflexota bacterium
CTTCATGAACGAGTACATCCGCACGGCTAACGATCAGACGATCGTGTTGGTCATGATCGAGACCATCAGCGCCGTGCGGGACATCGACCGTATCCTGGCCGTCGAAGGGCTCGATGGGCTCATTCTGGGACCGGTTGACCTCGCCGCCAGCATGGGGCTGTTTGGTGACTTCGAGCGATCGGAGGTGCAAGAGGCAATCGACCTGGTGATCCGGAAAGCCTGTGCGGCGAGAGTACCCTTCGGCAATGGGCAGCCGAACGACGATCCCACCGGCTGGCTCGACCGAGGCGCCCAACTCGTCGGGATTGCCGATGATGAGATGTTCATCATGCGGGGCGCCTGGAAAGCGATGGAACGCTTTCGCGAGATCACCGAGCGCAAGCGTCCGGATGTGCAATCGTGAGGCGTGGCCGTGATCTTGATGACCTTCCAGGCAGGGGACAGCTACGGTCTTGGAGTTCAAACCTCGGTGGGCGTTGTGGACGTTGCCATGGCTCGGGCGGCGCTTGGGGAGCCTCGGGACACCACCGAGGTGCCCGAGACCATTGAGGCCCTCCTGCGGGCTGACGCAGCGGCTCGCGCAGCGCCGGAACGCCTGGTGAGCCGTTTGCCGGCTGAGGGATGGTCGAATTTCTTGAGGCTCGTTTGCTACGCTCGCTCCCGCGAACCTTCCTCGAGAGTTGTTCGCCGCGTTGTGGAGCGCTTCGGACCATATGAGGAGACCATGATGGCAGAAATGACACCACGTGAGCGTGTGCGATGTGTCCTGGCGGGTGAACTCCCCGACCGCGTCCCCTATGTCGAGGTCGGCGTCGACTTTCCGTTCATCTCTAGACTCCTGGGTCTGAATATTCCCGCTGGCCGGTTCTTCGAGGCGGGAGAGTACGAAAGCCCCCCCATCGAGATTCAATTACAGATAAACCAGATCTTGCACCGCGATAATCTCGCCTATGGAATGCTACCGCCCATTCCTGCCGTGAAGCGCCCCGGCGAGGATGGCATCCTCTACTTCAAGGACGGCAAGATCAAGTCTTGGGAAGATCTCGATCAACTCCAACTCCCGGACCCGTCGAGCGAGACGTTTCTGGCTCCTGCCCGCCGCTTCCTCGAGGCGGCGGGCGACTATGCGACGGTGTGTACGAGTCGCATAGGCATCTCGCCGACGTACCTCGCCATGGGGATGGAGCACTTTTTCTACTGCCTCTACGATGATCCTGCACTCATCAACGAGTTGCTGCAGCGCTACACCGACTTCGCAGTTGCCGTGGCGGAACAGGCAGCCCAGTTGGGCTTCGACATGTTCTGGACCTCGGACGATATCGCCTTCCGTACGGGTCCGCTTTTCTCCCCGAAGATGTTTCGCGAGCTCATGTTACCCCATATTCGGCGGGTGGCGGACCGAATACGCGAGGCAGGAATCGCCTGGGCCTACCACTCCGACGGCAACCTTACACCTCTCATGGAAGATCTCTTAGCATTAGGAATCCACGTGCTCAACCCCATCGAAGCCGCCTGCATGGATATCCGCGATGTGAAGAAGCGTTACGGAGACCGGGTTATTCTTTGCGGCAATGTTGACGTGGATCTCTTGACGGCGGGGACACCTGAGCAAGTCAGAGAAGTTACTCTAGGTTTGCTACGTGATGTGGCGCCCGGCGGCGGCTATATCCTCGCGTCGGGTAACTCGGTGACGAGCTATTGCAGCGTGGATTGTGTGCGCACTATGTGCGACACCGTCTACGAATTCGGTCACTATCCCATTCAAGGATGATGCCTACGAATGGGGGTAGATTGGTCGATATCACACGCCCTTTTTGAGACCGTCCAACCGCGCCACACCCGGACAATATTACAATTCACGCTCACAGGGAGGAGAAGCCGTGCGTGATATCCTGCAAGAATTATTCGATAGTATTCTCGATGGAGACCGCACAAGTGCTCAGGGGAAGATCAGAGAGGCAATTGAAGCCGGCATAGACCCTACTGTAATCCTGAACGATGGTATGATTTCCGCCATGAAAGAGGTCGGTCGGCTCTTTGAATGTGGAGAGTATTTCGTGCCGGAGATGATGCGTGCCGCTCGGGTGATGAAAGAAGGGTTGGAAATTCTCCAACCCCATCTTCAAGGGACCAGCATAGAATCAGCTGGGAAGGTGGTCGTGGGCACAGTCCAGGGTGATATGCACGACATTGGTAAGAATCTGGTCTGCATGATGCTTGAGGGTGCCGGCTTTGAAATTCAGGATCTAGGAATTGATGTTTCGCCGGCAAAGTTTATTCATGCCGTGCAAACGAGTCGTGCTGACATTGTCGCTATGTCGGCGCTTCTTTCTACCACAATGTATAATATGAAGGCCACTATTGAGGCGCTCGAGAAGGCCGGCTTGCGTGATCAAGTGAAAGTCATTGTAGGGGGTGCGCCGGTAACCGAGAGCAACGCGAAGCAGGTCGGAGCTGATGGGTACGCGCCGGACGCGAGCCAGGCAGTGACACTCGCCAAGTCGTTGATAGCACGGTAATCCACGGTCTCGGCCCTGTTGGGACAGATCCTCGAAGAAGAAATGACTGAACACCTGCGGGCCGGCCACCGGGAACGAACCGCTGAGCGGCGCGGCGAGGAGCCAGCCCTCGTCCGCAGCGCTTATCAAATCATCCTCCGCGCGCAGCAGCGCCAGGCCATCTACGCGGGCGACCGCTGTGAGGACATCACGCAGCATCGTGCCGGCGACGGCGGGCACGTCGTGGGTGTCGCAGGTGAAAATCTTGAACATGTCGATGCCGCCGGCCCACAGGGCCGCGATGTGATGCAGCGAGTCGGGCCAGACGTGAGCGGCCAGACCGAAATCGACGTACGAGCGCCCGCGGAGATGCGCCAGTTTCTCCTGCAGTTCCGAGGGTGTGCGGACAGGCCATGCGTGAGTATGCTGGACAACCCTTCGCGGGGCAGGCTGCAGGTTGAAAGTGGGTCTCCGTTCCCACCCTTCAACCCGCAACCGAATCAGCTTTATTTGCGCGCGTAGCCCAACGAGGTCAGCGCCGTCGTGACGTAGTCGAGCGTCACGGGATCGTCGATGGTGGCCGGCGTCCGGTAGTCGTTCCCGTCGGCGATGCTCTTCATTGTCCCGCGCAGGATCTTGCCCGAGCGTGTCTTGGGCAACTGCTTCACGACCGTGGCCGTCTTGAAGGAGGCGACCGGTCCGATCTTCTCCCGCACCATCTGGACCAGCTCCGCGACGATCGCCTCCTCGGGGCGCCGCACACCCGCTTTGAGGACGACAAAGCCGAGGGGGACCTCACCCTTCAGTGCGTCGGCCACGCCGATGACGGCACATTCGGCGACGTCGGGGTGCGCGGCGAGCACTTCTTCCATTGCCCCGGTGGAGAGACGATGCCCGGCCACGTTGATGACATCGTCGGTGCGGGCCATGATCCACAGGTACCCGTCTTGATCCTTGTAGCCGGCGTCGGCCGTCAGGTAGTAACCCGGGTACGCGCTGAGGTAGGACTCGACAAAGCGGGCATCATTGTTCCAGAGCGTCGGGAGGCAGCCGGGCGGTAGCGGCAGCTTGATCACAACATTGCCGAGGGCCGAGGCCGGCAACTCCTCCCCATCCGGGTCCAAAATGCGAATGTCGTAGCCAGGGACCGGTTTAGTGCAGGAACCGGGTTTCACCGGCAACATCTCGATGCCGACACAGTTGGCGCCGACGGGCCAGCCCGTCTCCGTTTGCCACCAGTGGTCGATCACGGGGACACCGAGCTGCTGTTGGGCCCAGAGGAGCGTGTCGGGATCGCAGCGCTCACCGGCCAGGAAGAGCGTGCGGAAGTGGCTGAGATCGTACTTGCGGAGGTACTCACCGCTCGGATCTTCGCGCTTGATGGCACGGAAGGCTGTCGGCGCTGTGAACAGGGCCTTCACGCCGTGCTGCGAGATGACCCGCCAGAAGGCGCCGGGGTCGGGTGTGCCGACCGGCTTCCCCTCGTAGAGGATCGTCGTGCAGCCGTGAAAGAGCGGGCCGTAGACGATGTAGGAGTGACCGACCGCCCAGCCCATGTCGGACGCCGCCCAGTAGACCTCGCCCGGCTCGATACCGTAGACGTTCTTCATGCTCCACTCGAGGGCAACGAGATGGCCGCCGTTGTCGCGCACGACGCCTTTGGGCTTTCCGGTGGTCCCGGAGGTGTAGAGGATATAGAGGGGATCGGTTGCAGCCACCGGGACGCACTCGACCGGCTCGGCGGTGGCCATGAGTGCCGCCCAATCAAAGTCGCGTCCTGGCAGTAACGGCGCCTCCTCCTGGGGGCGCTGCAGAATGATGCAGTGCTCCGGTTTGGCTGTGGCCAGCTCGATCGCCCGGTCGAGCAGCGGCTTGTAGTGCACGATGCGGTTCGGTTCTATACCGCATGAGGCAGAGACGATCACCTTCGGTTTGGCGTCGTCGATCCGGGTCGCCAGCTCTGGGGAGGCGAAGCCGCCGAAAACCACCGAATGGATCGCGCCGATCCGAGCGCAGGCGAGCATGGCGATCGCCGTCTCGGGCACCATCGGCATGTAGATGATGACCCGGTCGCCCTTTTGCACCCCCAGGCCGGTGAGCAGGCCAGCAAAGCGGGCGACCTCATCGTGCAACTCGCGGTAGGTGAAACTCTTGACGACGCCGGTCACGGGGCTATCGTAGATGAGCGCCGCCTGATCGGCGCGGCCGCCCTCGACGTGCCGGTCGAGCGCGTTGTAGCACGTGTTGACCAGCCCGCCACGGAACCAGTGGTAGAAGGGCTCCTCCGAGCCGTCCAGAACCTGCTCCCACTTCTGATACCAGTGGATCGCTGCGGCCGCCTCGGCCCAGAAGCCCTCGGGATCAGCGAGTGAGCGCGCGTAGACCTTGTCGTACGTGCTGCCCCTGGTCGCTCCCCCCCGCGCACCGTCCGACGCGCGGTTTGTGCTCGCGGCAACGGTCTCATCCTGAGTTGACATGCACCAGCCTCCTGTCATTATCGGATCGATAGGGTGTTCAATTTGCTCACTTTGTGTCGCGTGCGCCGGTTCAATCCGCCGGCTGAGCGGTTCGGGCCGCGTGAAGAGTGGCTGCCAGAACAGTCATCACGATTCGCATTTTACGCCGGCCCCCGGTAAGGAGACGTCTCCGAGCATGAGTGCTTCAACTTTGAATCGAGGGCTGCTCGTCCCCGAGACCAAACAGCGACCAGAAGAGGCCGGTCGCCTCCCGAACGTTCAGCGCGACGGGTATGATGGCGAAGACGACAATGGCACAGGCCCCAAACAGGCCGATCACGCCGGCGAGGAAGTGGTAGATAGCGATCACTGTGACGCCGTCGGGCCGTCTCATGGGAACCTCCCCGAAGAGAAACGAAAGCTTCGGACAGCCGGCAGCAGAGGATATTACGATGCCGGAAAGCGGCACCGTTGTCAAGTACCGACAGCGGTGGAACCGGTGGGAGGGCACGGTGCCACGCGCCTCGTCAGTCGGGCGGCGGGAGCCGGTTGGCGCACCGATCAAGGCATCGTCGAGACAATTGCAAAGTGGCTTGTGAAGGTGCTTTCCGGTTCGGAGGGGCGCACGGCCGTGCGCCCCTACAGCGCGCTTCCGACCGCTCACGCGGTTCCTCCGAACCATGGTCCCACCTCCGCAACGACGACGTGACCGATGGTCTAGACGCAGCGATCGAGGAGTGCGGATGCCGCCAGGCGCGAGGGCCCGGATCATTGAACCGCGCGGGCCCAAACCGCGCCGACCGGCCTGTGGGTCTGTCGCGGTATCAGGTCGACCGAGCCACGGGGGGCGATCGTGCGGCACAAGCAGCCCGGCGGTTG
>DOUV01000930.1:0-225 GCA_003520455.1 Chloroflexota bacterium
CACGAGTCGACCAGCACCCTGGCGGCCTGCGGATGGAGTGGCACCTCCCCCCGATTCGCCTCCCGAATGGCCATCACAAGCTCGTGCGGCTCGACGTCTTTGACCAGGTAGCCCTCGGCGCCCGCCTCCATCGCAGCGGTCACGTACTGCTCCTCGGTGAAGCTGGTCAGAGCCAGTACCTTGACCGCCGGCCAGCGCGCCTTGATCGAGCGGATCGCCTCGACC
>DOUV01000930.1:257-2874 GCA_003520455.1 Chloroflexota bacterium
GGCATCACCAGGTCCATCAGCACGATCTGCGGCTGGCAGGCCTCCATCTTCCGCAGCGCGTCCTGGCCGTCGGCAGCCTCGCCCACCACGGAGATGCCGCGGTAGCTCGCCAGGCAATGCTTCAGACCCACGCGGACCATCGCATGATCATCCACGATGAGCACTCGAATGGGGTCCATCGGTACCCTCCCGACTCAGTGGCACCCGTGCCCGTACTTGCGTACCGCGATTGGGTGCCGGGCTCACGTTGAGACACCCCCGCAACTGCTCGGCGCGCTCGCGCATGCTGGTGAGGCCCAACCCGCTGTAGGGCGTCTGCTTCGACAGGCTCGGGGGCGAGGCCATCTGGTTGAACCCAACGCCGTCATCCGTCACGATCAAGAGCGCTTCGTTCTCCGTCAGGCGGAGCTCAACCACTGCCCGACTCGCCTGGGCGTGCTTGACCACATTGTACAACGCCTCTTGCGCGATGCGAAAGAGCCCCTCTTCCTGCTCTGGCGACAGCCGGCGCAGACCCTGCTGGCGGACTTCAACCGCGAGTCCGTGGCGGATTTGAACCGCGCCTGCGAGTTTCCGCAGCGCGGTGATCAGCCCCTCGCCCTCAAGGGCCGCCGGTCGCAGTTCGTAGATCAACGCTCGCATCTCGGTGAGTGCGTCGCGCGCAGTCTGGTACAGCAACTCGGCCGTGGTCGTGGGATCTTCATAGCCGGTGCGCAAAAAGTTGCGCACCGCATCGGCCATCAGCACGATGGTAAATAATGACTGGGTCACCGAGTCGTGCAGCTCGCGCGCAATCCGGTGGCGCTCCTCGAGATGGGCCAACCGCCCGGCCTCAGCGTAGAGCCGCGCCTTCTGGATCGCAATCGCGGCGTGCTTGGCAAAGAGCGCCAGGACCTCCACGTCGTGCTCGTCGAAGACGCGGTCCGACGCGTAGGTGCCGATCGAGAAGACTCCGATCATTCGCCCCTGCCACCAGATCGGCACGCTGACCGCCGCCTTGATCCGGCGCATTGCGTCGTTGTCGAGCGGGAGTTGGACCTGGCCCCCGTAGTCGCGCACGATCACAGGACACTTTACGGCGTAGACCTGGCCGCTGATCCCGACGCCCTCCGCAAAGTCGATGTCGAAGAGCGCTTCCGGGAGGTTGTACAGTGCCTGATGACGAACGGCGTGCCGCGCTTCGTCCACCAACCCGATCGCCCCCTGCTGTGCGCCGAGCAACTCCACCGCGCTGACGGTCATCTTTTGCAGGAGCGGCTTGAGGTCCAACTCGGAACTCATGGCTTCGACCAGCGACAGCAGCGTGTTCAACTGGCGCAGATCGCGCTCCATCGTCGCCAGCTGGTGTTCGCGCCGGTCCAATCTGGCTGTGAGTGCGCGGATCTGCTCGCGCAGGCCGGCACCCTCGTCCGAGTGCGCCAGCAGGCCACTGCTGGCGGAGGGCGTCGCGCTCGCGGGGACCACTGGTGGGTGGGTGTCACTGCCTGATGGCGCTCGATCCATGCTGCCCTACCTCTCGGTGAGGTTCTCTGCGGTTGCGCGTCAGCCGCCGACGATCGCCCGGAATTGGGCCAGCTCCAACTCGGCCCAGAGCGCGTCGTACAGCGCCGGGTCGCTTCGCAACCAGACGCGCTGCTCGGAATCGGCCATCACCTCGTCCCAGCCCACCGGGCTGGCGATGAAGCGTCCCAATTCGTGGAAGGCGGCATCGTAGAAGAGGAAGACCGGCACCGGTGGGTACTCGCGCTTCAACAGCGCGCGGGCCAGGCCGGTGGCCTCGGAGCGCCGCTGGACGCGCAACGTGATGGAAGGGGCAGTCCTGGCCACAGCCACCAACGGGGGAAGCGCCGTCACCGAATCCTGGCACCAATCCTCGGTGAAGATAAGAACGTTGAGCGGTTGAGGATAGCCGGCCCAGAAGGCGGCCTCGTCCGGCGGCAGGTGGAAGCCGGCCACCTTGCTCGCCAGCAAGGCGCGCTCGGACGTCATACTCGCCAGGTAGGCCTCCCACGACAGCCCCGTCGCGAAGATATCGGAGTCCACAAGTGTTGCCTACTGCTTCGCCGGACGGGCGGTGCCAGGTGGTGGGTGCGGCGTCGCCGCGCCCTCACCCTTGACAGGGTACCGGTCGATCGTGCGTGAACAGCTGACGGGGGATCAACCTGTGTGGGAGTGTACGGCCAGAGCGGTGCCCTGTCAATGGCCCCGGTGAATGCTTCTGCTCGAGTCGCAGCGGGTCGGTTTCTGGCGCGCAACGGGAAACTACAGCGAATGGCGAAAGGAACCAAGCAACGTTGAGCAAAAATCCGCTGCTTTCCTCATTCGCTGTAGTCCCCGCCGCCGCACGCCATCGATCGAGTCGAAGGCTTGCCGACGATGGTACGGGGGAAGCTGTTGGCGCTCGAGTCGCAGTGGGTCTGTTCGTAGCGCGCAACCGGGAACTACAGCGAATGGCGAAAGGAACCAAGCAACGTTGAGCAAAAATCCGCTGCTTTCCTCATTCGCTGTAGTCCCCAGGATGCCGGGATTCCATTAATCCGGCTGGGAAACGGTGGGCTGGCACCGGCTTCTCACTCATTCGATTGAGAGGATGGGGAGTGGGGGATGGGAGGATCAG
>DOUV01000625.1 GCA_003520455.1 Chloroflexota bacterium
TTCAGTCGCCCGGCTCTCGGCCGGCACAAGGACTACTTGACCGGCGCGCTGGAAGGCTCAAGATTGATCGGCAATCTCACCTCGAAGCACGTCTGTCCAGGCTCCGAGCAGACGACGATCTTCCCCCGATGCTTCTGGACGACGATACTGTGGCTGACAGTCAAACCGAGGCCGGCCCCTGCACCGGGTGGCTTGGTCGTAAAGAAGGGATCAAAGATCTTGGATTGAATCGCCTCCGGGAGGCCTGATCCGGTATCCTCAATCTGGACGATCACCCACTGGCCATCCTGGCGCGTCCGCAGGATGAGTTCGCCCTGACCCTCCATGGCGTCGATGGCGTTGTCGATGATGTTCGTCCAGACCTGATTCATCTCGCTACCGTACGCTTGAATGCGGGGCAGGTCGTCGGCGTAGTCACGCCGGACGGAGATGCCGGCTTTGAGCTTGCTGCGCAGGATGACCAGGGTGTTGTCCAGGCTCGCCTGGACGTCCACCGATTGGATCGGTGCCTGATCCAGGTAGGTGTACGCCTTGAGAGCATTGACAATCTCGGCGATACGCCCGGTGGCGTCGCCGATCTCGTGCAGCAGGCTGTAAATCGTGTACGTACCACTGAGCCAGGCGATCACGACCGGCAACTGGTGGGCGGCGAAGCGCCGCGACAGCTCTGCTAATCCATCGGGATCGTAACCCAGGCTCACCAGCGCAGACGAGAATTCCCACGCATGCTCAACCCCGCGTTCTTCCAGCCAGCGCTCCACTTCGTATTCACGGTCGCTGCAGGCGAGGGAGTCGAGAACGACGGGTTGCGCCACTCGCTCCTGGGCGAGTTGGCCCAGTGCCAGCAGCGATTTCAACTGCGCGCCCGAGAGATTCAGTTCATCAGGACTCAAATAGGCGTGCTGCAATTGCGCGACGGCTGTCCGTAATTGTCCCGCGCCGCGTTGGGCCGCGGCGACCGGGTTGTTGAGCTCGTGGGCCATGCCGGCGCTGAGTTTGCCCAGCGTGGCCAGCTTTTCACTCTGGCGGAGCATGATCTCTTGCTGCAGTAAGCCCGTTCCAGGTCACGCAGTTTCTTCTTCTGCAGGCTGGCGCTCAACCGGGCCTTCAACAACACGGGGTTGAATGGCTTGGGCAGGTAATCCTCAGCCCCCATTTCAATGCATCGCACCACACTGTCCATCTCATCCAGCGCCGAGATCACGATGACCGGAATATCCCGCAGGGCGCTGTCGCTCTTGATGCGTTCCAGCACCTCGTAGCCGTCCATCTCCGGCATCAGGATATCGAGAAGCACGACATCGAACGGCTCGGTCCGGAGCATCTCTATGGCCTGCTGACCATGTTCGGCCACGGCCACGGTATGGCCCTGTTGTTCCAGGCCACGGGCCAATTTGATGCGGTTCATCCGGTTGTCGTCCACCACCAGAATGTGGCCATGCTCGTTCGTCACGTCACTCTCCTCCGATCAGGGCAGCGTTGAAGATCTCGGTCTCTCCACCAAAATCTCAGCCTGGACTCCCGGGCGCGATAGCCCATCCTGCGGCGGGCCGCGGCATGCTGCGTGCGACACGGTCCGCGGACCACGCCTCGCGCTCGGTTTCCTCGGAAGGCGACCTCGAAGGGTACAGCGGTCCGGTTGAACGCCACAGCTTACGCCGCAACGGATCGCGCCGCAACATTACGGCAAACCACTGGCACTCTCGCCATCCCCCAGGGTCGTCAGAGCCACTTTGACCTTTTCAAACTCTCCCTCGGCCTGCCCCACCAGCGCCGCGGCCTCATCGAGGGTGCCGGCCTTCCCCAGCGCCTCCAACTGCCTGCACAAGTCAGAGAACGTCAGCGCCCCCAGGTCGGCACCATTCGATTTGAGGCTGTGAGCCGCCAGGCGCAACCCGGCAGCGTCGCCCCGTTCCAGGGCCTGCCGCAACTCGGCTACCAGGCGTGGGGCATCCTCGAGGAAGGTGTCGATCAACTCGGAGGCGCCCTCCCCGCCGACCATCTCCCGCAACGTGTCGAGCGCCGCCGGGTCCAGGATGGCCGCCGCTGGTCCCCGCTCTGCCGTCCCTCCGTCCTTGCGCCCCTCCGCCGCGTCCTCCTGCGGCTCGTCTGCACCACCGTCCATTGGCCCCAACGCGCCGTCGCCGCTGCGGTCCGGCGTATCGCGCCCAGATTGGCTCAGCGCCTCCACCAGTTCCTTGACCCGAATCGGCTTGCTGATGTAGTCATCCATCCCGACCGCCAGACACAGCTCGCGATCCTCCTGCAAAGCGTTGGCCGTCATCGCGATGATCCAGGGCCCCTGCGCACCGGACCATTGGCGGCGAATCTGGCGCGTCGCCTCGAGACCATCCATCTCGGGCATCTGCATATCCATCAGCACCACGTCATACGATTGGCGTTCCAGCGCCTCCAGGACTTCCAGGCCATTGGCAGCCAGATCGGCGCGGTAGCCCAACCGTTCCAGAAGGCGCAGGGCCAGTTTCTGATTGGTCGCATTGTCCTCCGCCAGCAGGAGACGCAACGGCCGCCGCTGCCCCATCTGGGCGTCAAAAAGCGATTCCTCCCTGGCTTCTCGCTTGCCAACCCGCGTCGGCTGGCCAGCGAAGATCCCAACCAGCACATCAAAGAGCTGGGATGGCTTGATCGGCTTGGTCAGTAAAGCGGCGAAATCGATGCGTTGGGCGTCGGCACTCCGGATGGCCTCTCGCCCGCCCAACCAGGTGAGCATCACCAGCGGCATGCTGCGCGCGATGGTCTCCCGCCGGATCTGCTCCGCAAGTGTCAGGCCATCCATCTCCGGCATTTGCATGTCGAGAATCGCCACATCAAAGGGCCGGCCCTGGCGGAGCCAGTCCAGGGCCTCCGCCGGTGACTCCGTAGCCTGAGGCAGCATGCCCCACGCCTGAGCCTGCAACGTTAAGATGCGCCGGTTGGTGGCGTTGTCGTCCACAATCAGCAGCCGCTTGTCCCGCAACTGAGGCTGCCCGCCGCGGAGGTAGGGACGGACGGGGGCCGGGGCGACCTCGGTCTGAATGGTGAAATGGAAGGCGGTTCCGAGGCCTCGCACACCATCACTTTCGACCCACATCGTGCCACCCATCAGCTCGCTCAGCCGCTTGCTGATGGCCAGCCCGAGCCCGCTGCCGCCGTAGCGCCGCGTCGTCGAGGCATCCACCTGGCTGAAGGATTGGAAGAGCCGGTCCATGCGGTCTGGGGGAATGCCGATACCGGTATCCTTGACCGAGAAGTGCAACCGCACCGATTGCGGCCTGTGGCTCTCGGCGGACGGACTGTCCATTCCACCGTCCGCAGGCCAAGGTCCGCACTGAACGACGACCTCGCCCTTCTCGGTGAACTTGACGGCGTTGCTCAGCAGGTTGACCAGGATCTGGCGGAGTCGCGTGATATCGCCGACGATGGCCTCGGGGGTCTGATCATCTACCAGATAGGCCAGGTCGAGACCCTTCTCCGACGCTTCCGCCGCGACCAGGTCGAGAGCACCCTCAAGGCACTCGCGCAGGTCGAAGGGCTGGCTCTCCAGTTCCAACTTCTCGGCTTCGATCTTCGAGAAGTCGAGAATGTCGTTGATGATGGTCAGGAGTGCATCACTGCTGTTGCGAATCGTCTCGGTAAACTCCTGCTGCTCCGGCGTCAAGGCGGTATCCAGCAGGAGGCTCGTCATCCCGATGACCGCGTTCATCGGCGTCCGGATCTCGTGGCTCATGGTGGCCAGGAAGGCGCTCTTGGCCTCGTTGGCGGCCTCGGCGGCGGCGCGGGCCTCTTGCGCCTGCGCGTACAGCCGGGCATTCTCGAGCGCCGCGGCATCTTTCTGGCTCAAGAACGTTTGCAGCAGCACAAAGGCCGCTCCAGAGACGCCACCGATATTCATCGCAAAGAAAGCGGTCACCACCCCGGGCGGCAGACTATTGGCCGAGCGCACGAGCGGCTCCAGGATGCCACTGATGACGACCAGACCCAGGTAAGCCCCAAACCAAAGAGCGGCCTGGCGCCGGCTGGCGACCAGGAGAGCGGCCAGGGGCGCAATCAGCGACCAGAAGATCACCGCACTCGAACTGCGGAAGCCCCCGAGTGCCAGCGCCAGGAGAAAGGGCAGCAGGAGACTCAGCAACAGTTGGATGAAGCGGAACCACAGATAGCGGCGGGTCAGCCGAAAGAGAACGAGATTGAGGACGGTGAGAAGCGAGTACCCGAAGGGGATGGAGGCTGCCAGGCGCTCCCCAAAAACCAGGTAGATGAGGCCCCACACGATGCCCGCCGAGCTCATCCACAACGCGAAGGCCACCATGATCGTCTTCTTGAGACGAACCTCGGCTGTATCCCCCGGGCTGGCGCCGGCCCGCTCGACAACCAGATTCAGGCTCCGCCACAAGTCGCGGATCATACTCCCTCTCTACTCATGGGACCCACCTCGTTGAGAGCCAACGTCTGGAGAGCCAGTCAAGAAATCCTGGTGGGGGAAGGAACAGACTTCCGAAGTCTTGT
>DOUV01000238.1:0-1789 GCA_003520455.1 Chloroflexota bacterium
CGGGACGCCCGCGCTCCCAGAGAGGTCGGCCCCACTCCTGGCAGCACACCGCTGCTCCCCTACCTACGTCCTGTCACTGACACGACGTGCGCGGTGGGGGAGGGAGACGCACAACGCGCGTCTCCCTCCCCCACGAAGAGGAGGCTTTGGTGGGGGCTGGTACGGAGCGCTGCCATGCACCAACACCAACCGCGTACGTCCTGTCAGTAAGAAGACCGAGGCGGGAAAACCGCCAGCCGTTTCCGCATACTCGAAGAGGGATGGCGTATCTCACTTTCTGAAACAGTGGCGCGTTCGCGCCACTGTTTCAGAAATATGAACACATCATCTGAAGAGGAGAGAGCGACCGTGGATCCACAACAGCATAAGATTCACCTCAGTGATAAAGCCGTGGCCATCTACCACGTCGTCTACAGCCGTGAGGGGTTTGAGGAGACCGCCCAGACCCTGTTCAAGTTGGTACAGGAGGCGCAAAGACTTCATCCTGGCAGGAAACGCATTCTGTTTCTGGATATCGAGGGCCATCGAAACAAGAGCGGTGGCTTCGACGCCGACATGGTTGAGCTGCAGAGCGAGTTTTTGCTCGGCTTCCTCGGCCGTTTCCTTTCAGAAATTCACACCCCGCTCGTGCAGGCAACGAACCCAAAGGAACAAGAGAATGACCTTCCGCCGGCCTTGATTGTACAGGATGCAGGGTAAAAAAGGCCTGGCGACATGCTGCTGTCCCTCGGTCAAAGAGCCAGCCTTCCGAACTCTCGGCAGAGTGCGCAACTCTGCGATCTTGCGCCCCGGCGACGACTTGACCGCGGTTCGAAGAGTATGTTTGGTAGATAGTCACAGGTCTCTCCTTAAAAGGCACACGCTCGCTGAAGCCAGATCTGCGCGACCGTGAAGACGCGCAGAGTCAGGGCGGCTTCTCTGTGTCCTCCCCCGGCACCTCCCGGTATGACTTTCGTCGACCGCGGCGCTGATTTTCTGCTGATCACTGGGGCGGCCCTCTGCCTGTATCATAACAACAGAGTAGGTCTCGGGCTGCGCTTCGGTGCCACGTCACACGCCACGCCTTACCCAATGCCACTCCCGTGCCCGATCGCGTGGCTTGAGAACACCGCATCCCGAGTGTGATACCGGCAGAGCGCGGTCGAGACTTCCTTGCTCCCGCTCCAGCGAGCGGAGGAGTTGATCACCATGAAAGGATTGCTGCCGCGCCGGTTGCTGTTCTGGGCGCCCTGGATTGCCCTCGCCATCCTGGGAGCCGTCTCGCTGGGAGATCTTGTTCGCGAACCGTTGGGTGAGGCGCGGGCGGGCCTTCCGCTGGTCGGCATCGTGATCAATTTTATCATACGTTTCATCCCAATAGGTCTCCTGTTCTTCGCCCTTGGGCTCGTGATCGAGGTGGTCGAGCAGGAGTACCGGGCCGGTGCGATGGACCGCAGGATGCGCCGTCTGCTGTTCTGGACACCCAGGATTGTCGCCCTGTCGTTCGCTGCCTTCGTGAGCCTGTTCGCCCTCGACGTGTTTGCGATGGGCTATGGCTTCCTGGAGGCGCTGCTTGCCTTGCTGATCCATCTTGTGCCCGTAGGTATCGTGCTCGCCGGAATCGCCATCGCCTGGCGCTGGGAATGGATCGGCTCGGTCGTCTTCATCGGCTGGGCCGTGTGGTACGTCGCGATCGCCCGGGGCTTCCCCTTCTCCGTGTACCTGGCACTGGCAGGACTACCCTTCGTGCTGGGCCTGCTCTTCCTGCTCAACTGGCGCTACCGGGCGGAGCTGCGAAGCGGCTCTTGAG
>DOUV01000238.1:1824-6091 GCA_003520455.1 Chloroflexota bacterium
GAGCCGCTCGTCTCCCGGCCAATGGCTCCGAACCATTCGCGGCCAGGCCGGACGAAGCTCTTGGGGGTGATTGGCCCGCGCGGGTTCCCGCTGCCGGTGCTCCTGGTCCGACTTTCCGGCGTCAACGCCATCCGGTCGGGCGTGAGCGAGGCGACGTTCGCGGCCGCGATTGGGCTCACGTCGATGATCGGCCTGACGGGCGGCCGGCGGCGGGTGGAGGTTCGACGAGATGGGTGAGTGGCCGGCAGACCAAAACGGAGCTGACCGTCTGGGCGCGAGAGACTGGTGGCGCGGCCAGCTGATGGGGAGACTGATCGGCGAGAGAAGGCTCACCCTCAGGAGCGGGCCTTTCTCTCTTGCCCCTCATTTTCGGTCTGTTGATAGCCTCGGACTGTATCTTCATATCCCCTTCTGCCGCCAGATCTGTCCCTACTGTCCGTACAACAAAGAGCTCTTTCGTCCCGCCATCGCGGAGCGGTACACGGCGGCCGTCCTCGAAGAGATCAATCGGTACGTCGAGATCATTGGCCGGCGGCCTATCACGTCTTTCTACATTGGCGGGGGCACGCCGACGACGATGCTCTCTACCGGGCTGCCACGGATCCTGGAACGAATCTACCGCGCGTTCAATATGCAATGCGGTATCCACATGGAGAGCCACCCAAACGATCTCAGCCCGGAAAATCTCAACACCATCGTGGCCATGGGCGTAGACCATCTCAGCATCGGCGTTGAGGCGCTTAAGGATCGCCATCTTCGCACGCTGTGCCGGACGTATACGGCGGCGGCTGCCAGAGCGACCATCGAGCGGGCCGTCGGCAAGCACTTCAGATCCGTGAACGTCGATCTCATCTTCGCGCTGCCCGATCGGACTCACGAAGAACTCCGCGAGGAGGCTCGGACGCTGATCGAGATCGGGGTGGACCAGGTTGCGGCCTATCCGCTCTTCAGCTTTCCATACACGGAATGGCCCCGGCTGGCGCATCAAAAGGGCTACCGAAGCTATACCCTGTTGCAGAAACGGCGGATGCTTCGAGTTCTGGAGCGAGCTTTCTACGACGCCGGATACGAACGGACTTCGGTGTGGGCCTTTACGCGGATGAGAGTTCCCAAGTACTGTTCTGTAACGGTTCCGCAGTATCTCGGGCTGGGCGCGAGCGCTGCTTCCTATCTCCACGACATCTTCTACCTCAACACTTTCAACGTTGAGGCCTATATCCAGGCGTTGGAATACGGGCGCATGCCGGTTGCCCTTTCGCTGCCACTCTCCGATCGGATGCAGATGGCCGGCTGGCTCTACTGGCGGATGTACGAGACGAGATTCAAGAAGAGCGACTTTGAGGAGCGCTTCGGCACAAGTTTCGACGCTGTCTACGGGACGTACGTGAAGCTCCTTGCCTTCCTCGGGCTCCTGAGGGAGGGCGATGATGCAGTGGTACTGACCGATCCAGGCGCCTTCTGGCTGCATGCGCTGCAGGATCTGTTCTCCATCGACTACATCAGCAAGTTGTGGGGCACGTCGCAGGAGAATCCCTGGCCGCGAGAGGTCCTTCTGTAGCCTGGAGAATCCTTAGAGCGCCGGTCAAGGCGTCAGCCTTCCGAAGTCTGGTGGGGATCGTGCTGGCCCAACGCGCGCGCCGACGGGAGCGTCGAAAGTCTTGAATCATGCGTACCTCAGGCGGCTGGGCGCAGGGCGGCGAAGGGGGAGGGGCGGGTCAGGCCCCACGCACGCTCTCTTCCGGCACACTCACATTGGCAGGCACTGGCATGGACCCGACCGCTCGCTCCTTATCGGGTGGGTTCGCTCCCAATCGAGGATGCGTTCCGCAGCGTGCTACCGTCCTACTGCTTCGAGCCTGCCCGCCACATCGTCTTGTTCGCCCGGTTGGCTCGCAAATTGGCTCAGCCAGGTGCGGATCGCAGAAGTTGTAGAGACCGCCAACCACGTACATGCCGGCCTGCAAGGTCTGCTGCTCAAGTGTAGGCGTCGGGTAATGAGGGCGAGGCAAGCATTGGCACGGAACGTGCTGACCAGGAACGGCAGCTGAGAAGTATGGGTCGTGGGTGAACGCTTGCAAATGACCCCGACGAACTGGGCGATGAGGGCGGCTTCCGCCGCTATGGAAAGCACGGCCGGCGAGGACCACACTCGCCGCGACGGAACCGGCCACGAACGGCGCTCAGACCTTGTGGGCTCTGAGGCAGCAACCGTAGCGTGTTGGCTCCCCCTCGATGCGTGCGGCCGCTCCCGATCGAGACGTTCCTTTCCATCTCGCGACCGTTGAACTCCGCTCGGTCCCAGGTCGAACTCTCACCAGCGCTCCTCTCGCAACAGCGTGGGGCGCACTGGGAAGAGCTTGACGCTGATCACCATCGCACTCCACGCGAAGAGAAGTGTCGCCACTCATCCTCATCGGCCTTCGTTTTGCCACACCTGACACCCATCTCGACCTTCCTCTTCCAGACCGAACTTCGTGGAATACTGATCGACTTCAGCAAGGAGGCTCGAACAGATGGCGTATTATTTGCTCCAGGTTACCTACACCTCGGAGGCCTGGGCTGCCCTCATACAGAACCCTCAAAACCGCCTCGAAGCCGTACGGCCGGCGGTCGAACGGCTTGGTGGCCACATCGACGGCGCCTGGCTCGCATTTGGGGAGTATGACGTTGTGGCGCTCTTTCAAATGCCTGACCATGTGAGTCAAGCGGCGATCTCCATCGCGATCGCGGCAGGCGGAGCAGCAAAGGCTCTCAAAACCACGCCGCTCATGACGTTTGAAGAGGGGATCGAAGCCCTGCGAAAAGCTGCCGGCGTCGCAGGAACGGTCTATCGGCCTCCAGGCGTCTAAGACCAGATCCGAGGGGGCGTTACGGTCGGATCCGCGAATGCGCGGCACACCATGAAGTCGAAATCGCCTCTGCGACCCTTGTCCCATCATCGACGCTTCTGCGCTGGCGTTTGCGGATGGCGTTTGCTGTACTCCTACCGAGTCTCTGAGAGATCGGCCCAAAAGCCGAAAGGAGGCAAACAAATGCTCTGGTACTGCGCTTTCACCTGGTTCCCCGGTACGACACGCGCCGAAGTCGCGGAGCGGGTCTTGCAACAGCATGAGGCCGGCACGAACCATCCGGACCGCATCCGCGGGTGGTACAACCTGGTTGGAGGCGGGGCGGGTTTCATGCTCGTCGAGACGGAGAACGCCGATGAATTGACCGAGATGCTCCAACCATATATGGATCTCATGAGTTGGGATATCCGCGCTCTGCATGAATTGCAGTACGACAGTGAGATTAAGCGGTTGCGGGAGGTGGTCAAACAGGGGGCATAAGACCGCTACCTGATCACACGATACCGGCGCGAGGCCAGCGAGAGGGTGCATCGAGGATGAGGCTCTGAAGTGGCATTCGCGGCCTGTCTGCATCCACCGCAACAAGAGGAGGTGCGAGAATGGCTCGTTGCGAGGTCTGCGGCAACGACTACGACAAAAGCTTCGAGGTTGTCATGGCCGGAAGGTCCCATGTATTCGACAGTTTCGAATGCGCCATCCACGCCCTGGCACCGGCCTGTGCCCACTGCGGCTGCAAGATCATCGGTCACGGGGTGGAAAGTGATGGGACAATCTACTGCTGCGCGTACTGTGCCGAACAAGAGGGGGTAACTGCGCTGACGGATCGTGTGTAGGGCCTGAGGGCGTGGGCCGTCGGATAGCCCGGTGCTGATCGTAGAAAACCGCTCCTGGAGACCCCGCTTTCACCCTGAGGGGCCTCTCAGTGTTGTTGTCAATCGAAAAGGGGTTCATGCGCAGTTTTGGTGAACCAGACCAGCGGGCACAGATGGCTATGCAGCTAAAACGCGGTGCTTGAGCAAGTCGAACTTGGCGCGGCCATACATCGGCGCTTTGATGTGCTTGAGGCGGTTGACATGGCCTTCCAGCATGCCATTATTCCATTCTAACGAGAGCGCGGCCTCAACGGCTTTGCGGTCCTGTTTGAGTCGGGCGGCGAAGGCGTGGAAAGCAGCCAAGGGACTGGCGGCTGCCGCGGCCAGCCACGTGTCAAAGTGCGCCCCATCTCGCTCACGGAGCAGCGCCCGAAACGCGAGCGCCAAGCGGCGCGCTGCAACCAATTGATCGTTACTTGCCAGTACGCGCGGGAGGAGGCATTGGTCGTCCGGAACAAGGGCCGCTTCATCAGAGAGCAGAAGCCAAGCCCCCTGACGGGTGGACAAGGGCCGCGGCGGGGCTGGTGGACGTGGGGGCGCGGGCGG
>DOUV01000630.1:0-2234 GCA_003520455.1 Chloroflexota bacterium
TTTTCAGGAGAGGATCATATGAATACATCATCAGGTTGAAGGTCAAGAGCGGCGGCTGTGTGTGCCGGTCGCCGATAGTTGCCGTACCGGCGACTCAGAGTATTATGGTATCATCCGACACGGGCCTCGGGCGACAGGTTTCAGAGGTTGGCTGCTCGATTCAGCAACTGCCCCGGACCCTGGTCCTGGCAAGAGAGCGCTTCATGATTCGCCTTTACATCCTCCTGCTCCTCACCATGCTGGCCACTTTCCACCCGATGCCAGCATCTGTCCAGGCCGCGGCCGCGCGACCGGCCATCACCCACAACATCGCCGTCCCGGCCCAACAGGGCGAGCCAACCGGCAAAATGGGCCACACCCCCTGGGAAGGCACCAACTGGGGCTTGTTCGCCGCGTTCGCCTACAGCGCGATCGCTCTCGGCACCGCCATCGTCATTCTGAGCGTGATCTTCTCCTGGCCCCACCGCAGGCGCTAGCGCACCGGCCAAGCCATCTCGCAGGGGGTGGGAGAGAAGACTTCCGAAGTCTTGTTCACAGCCGGTCCCCGCCTCGATCACTCCCGTCGGAGCGCGCGTTGGGCCAGCCCGATCCCCACCAGACGTCGGAAGTCTGGCGCCTTGACCAGCGCTCTAGCGGGGGCGCAAAGAGCAGGTCAATTTTCAAGTCTCCGCCCGACTCCCTGCCACCTGCTGCTTGCTCCCTATTCACATCGCGAGACTGGGCGCCCGCCCCCATCCTTGCTACAATACAAGCGATGGCCGATCAGTTGCCCGTCTTCATCTACGGCACGCTGCTCCGCGGCGAGCCGTATCATGATCGCCTCGCCGCGGTTGCCGCCGAGATTCAGGACGCTGTGATGCCCGGGGCTGTGCTTCACAATCTCGGCCCATTCCCCATGTTACGTCCCGGGACCGGCCGGGTGGTGGGCGAGTTGGTGTGGCTTCATTCTGAAGTGGATGAGATGGCCCTGGCCGAGCTCGATACGATTGAGGGTGTGCGCCGCGCCCTCTATCACCGCGAGCGACGTCCCGTTCTGCTTACCGGCTGCGGCCCGCTCCTTGAAGCCTGGGTCTACGTCGGCAGTGAGGCCATCGCGGAACAGTACCCCGTCATCCCGAATGGCGATTGGCGGCAGCGGTGACCTGGCGGATAATATGGAAGCCTCTCCCACGCGTCTGCGGAGTTCCCTCAGTTCCTTGAATTCCCCCCCTCACGAGGTCTGCGCCCCCGGCTGCAACCTGGTGGAACCGGTACCTCATGTGATACGATCAAGACCCCATCCGCGCCAGATTTCACGGTCGATGTCCCATGCCTGATCCCCGGCCAACTTCCAGCGCTGATCGCCAGGCCGCGCTCGCCTTCCTGAGACGCGATCCTTTCGGCAATGCAGCCCTCATCGCCCACCTCTTGCACACTCGCCCGCTAGACCTGGCGGTCACACACGGGCCGGATGGCGCCATCACCGGCGTTCTCCTGATCGAGCCGCTCCTCGAGAGCGCCGGCAGCAATCACCTCGTCCGTCTGGATGCGATTGATGTCGCCGTGTTGCCGGCCCTGCTCGCCCGGCTTGATCAGGAGAAACAGGTTCGCCTTGAGGCTCATCGTCCGTGGGCACGAGAGTACTTTTTTCGCGCGACGGGCTGGCGTTCAACCGGCGTCAGCCTCTACACCTTTGGACTCCATCCCTCTGTACCCTTACCCTCCCCCGATCCCGGCCTGGTGCGACTCACCAACCAGCACGTTGGCGCTCTGGGAACCCACCCGCTCGGCTGGGCGCCCTCGACGCTCCGGACCTACTTGCGCGAGGGGCGCCGGGCCGTCGCCATTGAGCGCGACGGCCAGTTGGTCGCCCGCGCGGTGACCGGCCTCCCCACCGCTCAGACCGAAGAGATTACGTCCGTTTACACGGCCCCGGCCTTACGAGGCCAGGGCCTCGGCAAGGCCATCGCGGCGGCTCTCGCTGCCGACATCCGTACATGGGGTCGGATCCCGCTCTACGTGACGACCGCCGATAACGAAGCCTCGCAGCGCGTCGCGCGCGGGCTCGGCTTCCGCCTCCTCACGACCGCGCATGTCTACGAGCGCGAGGCCCGCAACTGAGGGTGTGTCGGCACATCGAGAAGCAGGCATTCCATCCCGGCTTGGAGATGCTTTTACGGGAAAACGTGACACTGTTGGCGAATTGGTACAAGTCGTAGGCGCCGGTTGGTAGTGCGCGCTTCAGCGCGCTGAAG
>DOUV01000630.1:2262-6562 GCA_003520455.1 Chloroflexota bacterium
GCGCGCTGAAGCGCGCACTACGAGCCCTTCGTCCGCCCTGGAAGCGACTTCGTCAACAGTATCAAATGTTTCTGCACTGGAGATCCTGGAAATCATTGGAGTAGATGGCTGGCGAGAATAGAATGACATCTGAGAGCGTCAAAGTACAATTCGCCTGCACGAACTGTACTTTGACGCCATCTGCAAGAGGGAGTAACAGGCTGTCAGCAGCCCAGCGTAGCCATCTTCTTCGTGAGGGACCAGGCGCGGATAGAGAACATTGCCCGCTCCCTCGCCCCTCAAACCGAGCTTCTGCAGAGGAGCCACCTGACGGCCGAACGATACCACGGTCACTTTGCATCACGCCCACAAATCATCTTCGTCATCGGAGTGAAGAGCGTTCTCTTCCAGAAACGCTCGAATCTCCTCCTGGAAGGTATGTTCTTGATGATACTCCCGCCGGTTGTGAATGAAGGCGCGCACCTCCTCCACAGACCAGGGGCTGATGCTCTCGGCAAAGTATTCCTCTTGCCAGGCAAACGTCTCGCGGCCCGGAATATGCTTACCAACCCACCGCGCCGAGCTCATTTTGAGCACTTTCACCGCTTCGTCGAGTGAGAGGGTAGGCGGCAGCGCCACGAGAAGATGGAGATGGTCATTCCCGCCGGCGCTGCAGAGCAGGGCGCCATCATTGTTGACCATCACATCGTTCATGAAGATGCCGAGCTCGAAATCCCACTCCTCATCAAGCCAGGGCTGCTGGCCGGCCGTGCTCCAGATCAGGTGAACGTACAGCTCGACCCGCTCGGTATCCTCAAAAATATCGAACTCGCCAACGTCGTCAGAGTCGTCAAACATGATTCCTCCGATCGTGTGCGGTACACACGAGGTGCAAAAGGAGCTCTGACTTCGGCAACCGTCGCTCCATGGATGAGACAGGAGCATGCTCATCCTACGATGAGCTGCGCCACCGGCACCGGAGCCAGAGAAAGAGGTGAGCCCGGCACTTATACCCTTCCACCCTGCGGGTCCCCCCGCGGGGGAACCCCTCAGGGCTTGCCCCCTTCCGTCTACGTACCGATGAGGGTGCCCCCGACGGGGGAACCTGCCACCTGTCAATCTTCAACATCCCGGAGGCCCCATGCCCGATGATCTGCGCCACGTCGTCGACGACCCCGAGCAACTGCGCGCCAAAGCCAGCTGGATCTACGAGACCCTCAACGCCGCCTTCCGTGAGCGGGCGTGGCACCCGCGCCTGCCGCCGCTCGACGAGCTCCTCCAGACTATCCTCTCCCACCGAACCACCGACGTCCAATCGGGCACCGGCTACCTGAAGCTCATTGAGACCTACCCAACCTGGGCTGATATGGCCGCGGCCACGCCCGAGGAGGTCGCTCGCCTCATCCCGATGGTCCAATGGCCCGAGTCTAAAGCCCACACGATGCTGGGCATCCTGCGCGCCGTCCACCAGCGCGCCGGCGCCTATACCCTCGACTTCCTGGAAACGATGAGCACCGAGGAGGCGCTGGCCTGGCTCACCTCACTTCGGGGGGTCGGGCCGAAGACTGCCTCGCTGGTGCTCCTCTTCTCACTCGGCCGGCCGCTCCTCCCGGTAGACAGCCACATCCACCGGGTCTCGCGGCGCACCGGCCTGGTCCCCGCCACCGCCAACGCCGATGCGACCCACGATCTCCTCCTGGCGATCCTGCCACACGACCGCCACGTCCTCTACAACTTCCATCTCAACATGCTCAACCACGGCCGCTTCATCTGTGTCTACCGCACCCCCAAATGTTGGATCTGCCCGCTGGCCGAAGTCTGTGATTACTACGCAGATGTCTACCTGCCGAACGCCAAACGGAAAACGGAACGCTCCAAGTGAAGTTCGCCTTGCGGTCAGGCGCGACGCTCTTCGGAAAGTGCATCGCACCTCCGGCCCGGGCCGCGCACCGTATTCCAATAGGAGCGTTCACACGTTCCTCCTTTAGGCGCGGAAGCCCACCCGCTTCCACTCTGTGGGGGGTGCGCCCAAGTGGGAGCGTCTTGCCTGGGTGCATCCCTCAGGGCGAGCCGTGGATAACTGACGTTTCATTACTTCGCTCGCCACCGTTCACGAGCGGCCGGGCGCCGCGTTCTCGGGCCGGGCCAGTGGGCTGACCTCGGCCGGCGGTGGCGCTATCGCCGTCTCGGGGAAACGCACGGTCGTGCGATAGCGGTTGGTGATCGGGAGGCGCCGGTCCTTGCCAAAGGCGCGGGTGGTGATTTTGATACCGGGCGGGGCCTGGCGACGCTTGAACTCGTTGGTGTCCACCATCCGAATCACGCGCTCGACTGTCTCCGGGTCGAAACCCGCCGCGACGATCTGCTCGCCGCTAAAATCCTCCTCGACGTACATCTGGAGGACCGGATCGAGAACCGGGTACGGTGGCAGAGTGTCGACATCTTTCTGGCCGGGGCGCAGTTCGGCCGAGGGCGCCTTGGTGATGCTGGACTCGGGGATCACCTCCCCATCGCGATTCCGCCAGCGTGCCAGTTCATAGACGAGCGTCTTGAAAACATCCTTGATGACGGCGAAGCCGCCGGCCATGTCGCCGTAAAGGGTCGCGTAGCCCACGGCATTCTCGCTCTTGTTGCCGGTCGTCAACACCAACCAACCGAATTTGTTGGAGAGCGACATCAGGTACATGCCGCGGACACGCGCCTGGAGATTCTCCTCAGCAACACCAAACGGGGTATCGGCGAAAGGCGCATCGGGCGGCCCGTTCAACGCGTCCAGAAAAGCCTGGAAAGGTCGCTCGATGGGGATGGTGATGAGCGCGATTCCCAGGTTCTCAGCAAGTTTCTCGGCGTCGCTCTTGGAGCCCTCCGAGGAGAAACGCGACAGCATACTGACGCCGATCACGTTCTCAGACCCAAGCGCGTCAGTGGCGATCGTCGCGGTCAGCGCGCTGTCGATGCCACCGCTCAGGCCGAGGACGGCCTTTTTGAAGCTATTCTTTCGCACGTAGTCGCGGGTGCCCAGCACCAGTGCCTGGTAGACCTCCTCGACTGGGCCCGGCACCGGCGCGATGGTGGGCTCCACCGCTGCCCGCTCGCTGTCGTGCCGCTGGTGCAGAGTCGCCCCCGCGATGCGGGGCACACTCTCGCCGATGCCGGTTAACGCCGCCATCGCGGCTCGCTCTTTACGGGAGCGTGGATCGTGCAATCGCTCGCGAAAGACATCGTCGAGGTTGAGATCCACCAGCAGGAGCGCCTCCTCGAACGCCGGCCCCCGGGCCAACAGGCTCCCATCCGGCCCGAAGACCAGGCTCCAGCCGTCGAAGACCAGCTCATCCTGGCCACCTACCAGGTTACAGTACGCCACTATCGCCACGTTGTCGGCGGCGCGGGTCGCCAGCATCCGCTCCCGCGCCTGTCCTTTCCCGCGGTGGTAGGGTGAGGCCGAGACATTGAGCAGCAGTTCAGCCCCTGAGAGGGCCTGTGATTGCGCGGGGCCGGCCGGGTACCAGATATCCTCGCAGATGTTCACCCCGACAATGTCACCCGCGAAATCGAAGAGGGGGCTACTCTGGCCGGCCGCGAAGTACCGGTTCTCGTCGAAAACGCCGTAGTTTGGCAGAAAGTGCTTGCGGTAGACGCCCAGCACCGCGCCGTCCTGAAGCACCGCGGCGGCGTTGTAGAGATCGTAGTCATCCGCAGCCGGATAGCCCACGATCACGACCAGGCCACGCGCGGCGCGCGCAACGTCTTCCAACGCGTGCCGGTTCGCCTCGATGAAGTCGGGCTTCAGCAGAAGGTCCTCGGGTGGGTACCCCGAGAGCGCCAACTCCGGCAAGATCACGATATCGGCCCCACGAGCTCGTGCCCGCTCAATTGCATCCAGAATCTTCCGCGTGTTACCGGCCACATTACCGACAGTACAATTGATCTGTCCCAAGGCCAGGCGAATCGGCCGCATAGCTCACTCCCCCGTCATAGTCAGGTACGTTCGTGTGAAGTCTACACTTCGCCACACGGGCGGTCAACTCAACGCCGATAGCGTGAGAGCGCTACTCTCAGCCCTTCGATTGATCTGATCCTCAGCCGGCTGTGAAACGCGATGGCCCCGCAGACACGTCGCGCTGACCCTGTAGAGACGGCTAGGCGGGCCGTCTCCCGCCAAAGACAGTACCGTCGGGTGCCGCTCCTCTCAAACCTGAGACGATCCACCGAGGCGCGCCACCAGGCGTTGCGACAGAATGACTTGCAGCTGTTGCTACCTATCGATCTATTGCACTGTTCCAAATAAATCCGACCCCCCGCGTCGGCGGACACCCTGAGG
>DOUV01000505.1 GCA_003520455.1 Chloroflexota bacterium
CGATGGCCCGCCGAGGGTCGCGAGGGTCGCGCCGCCGCCCCCACCGATGCTGATCGACGGAGCCTGTGTCGCCACGGTGATCTCGACCGGATGGGTCTGACTTTGGACCTGGTTGTTCCAGTCAGTGGCGATAGCCTCGAGAAGGTGTGTCCCATCGCCGGCGGGCGGCGTCCAGGTGGTCGACCAGGTATCCTCGATCGTCGCCGGGCTGGGCCAGTTGCGCGTGTAGACAGTTGAGCCATCCACCTTCAGGATCAGTTGTTTGAGCGAGTCCCTGGCATAGGCCCCGCCGCGGATGGTGAGCGGATCGAGCGTGGTCAGCACCGTCCCGGGCGTGGGGCTGTTGATGGTGGCGTCCAGGGTGATCACCGGGTTGACGGTGATGAACACGGTCGCCGTGTCCGTTCCGCCCCGCAGATCGTCGGCCTTGAACGAGAAGAAGTCCGTGCCGTAGAAGCCCGGGTTCGGGCAGTATCCCCAGCCGTACGGCGCGGCGCCGCCGCAGATGGTGCCGTGCGTCGGTGGGGTGATGATCGTGAGGGCCAGCGGGTCATCGTCCGGATCGCTTGCCAGGTTGATGACATCGACGCGCGTGCCGGCAGTCGTCACGACGGCTCGGTCGTCCGCGATCGGGCTACGGTTGCTGTCCAATGCCAGCCCCACGACCGGCGTATCGACACCACTCAGCACAGTTTCGACGACTGTGCCATTGAGATCCGACCGGTAGACCTTGCCGGTGGTGCGCTCCGCGAAGTACAGCTTGTCGGAAAGGGAGTCCACCGTGATCGCCCCAAGCTCTTGGAGGCCGGTCACGATGTAGGGTGGATGGGCTCCCGCCGCGGTTTGAGCCGCTGTCGGCAAGGTCACCCGGCTGATGGCGCCACCCTCGGTCCAGAAGAGCGTCCTCGTCTTGGGATCGATGACCATATCGTGGACCGGGCCGAGACCACCGGAGTACCCGGTGACCGAGCACGGGTCGCTGCCGCACTGAGACGAATAGCTGCCGGTGGCCGAATCCCAGCGATACCAGCGAACGGCGTAGTTCGGGCTCGCCTCACCGTGGTAGAGGCTTAAATCCGTGTCAGCCGCCAGGGAGGGACCATTCACGGACAGGCCGAGCGAGAAGAAGCCCTGGAACAGCGGTTTCGTCCAGATGGATCCCCCCTGCGTCCAGTACACGTCATATCCATTGAGGTATTCACGGAGGACCAGTCGAGCGGGTGGAGGAGCGGTTGCAGGGCTCGCGGCTCCTGCCACCACCGTCTGTGGAACGATCGACTCAAAACGGGTATCGAAGAACCTGATCGGGTCGTAGTAGATGTAGTCCTGGCCGTCGAGCTGTCTGCGGAACACTTCCGCCTGGTCGACCCAGTACAGGCGTTGTTCGCGTCGGTGATAGAAAATCCCATACGGCTTCCCGGTCGATATCAGCGTCTGGGGGGCGAACGATGGCGCGGACAGAAGATCGACGCGCTTGATGGCTTGTCCGGTCGACCAGTAGAGGTCCAGTTTGTCGGGAGCCGGAGGCACGTCGACGAAGAGCGTCGTCGAGTATCCCTGCGTGTCGTACACGGTGACGGTCGGCTTCCCGGACCGGTGACCATCGAAGGTGCAGGTTGTGGAGATCTGGTAGAGGCGATCGGTGGCGTTGAACCAGTCGTTCCACCAGTCGGTGTCGTAGTAAGCCCGCTCGCGAGCGTAGCCGGGGGTCCCCTCACAGGGGTCCTGGAAGCCCGCCTCGGTCAGGTTGAAGTCATTGGCGGTGAGCCGGTAGGTCGTGCGGGCCGTGTCCCCGTTCCCCGCGAGGATCACGTCGAAGCTCACCCGCGGCTTGGCGGTGTCGATGGTGCCACGCCACTTATTCCACGTGAACCTGTTGTCGTTGCGGTTGTTGAGGACGTCGGTGCTACGCACCTCGATGGCATAGAGGCCCTCCATCTCCTCCGGCACCGCGTAGCTCCAGTTCGTCCTCACGACCCCCAGGCCTGACTGCGCCAGTGTCGCCGGGTGCCAGTCGGCCTCGAGCAGGTCGGCGTTGAAGCGGATCCGGGCCTCGCCGCTGCCCTCGGTGTACTCGACCCGCAGGGCGTGCAGACCGCCGTCGACGTGGCGGCCCCCGACCTGGTGGCCGCCTGACCCGCTGAGCGGCACCTGCACGTCATCCACGTAGATGGCGCCCGTTGCGTCGCCGTCCAGGTCGAGGGTGAAACTGTAGACACCCGAGACCCGGAAGACGGCGTCGCGGATCCACTGGGCTGAGAAGTTGTCGGCGTTCACCTCCGCGCCGGGCGAGGCGCTACCCCAGTCGAAGTCGAGGAAGGTATCGTCCCGAATCAGGACGGCCGGACTGGCGGTCACCGAGCTACTGTTAAAGTACCGGGCACGCCAACTGCCCGGAGCGACCCCAAGATCGGCGGGGGAGAAGCGGACCTCCACCTTTTGCACACCCGCGCCAACGCTGCCGGTGTCCGTGACGACGCCGGCGATGGTCAGCGGCTGGGCGATGATGCTGGTAGCCGCGGCAGGGCTCACGCCGATGGTGGTCAGGCTGGCGTCCGGCGGGGTGTTGTCCACGCGAATCGTGAACCGCAGGAGATTGGTCGGCGTGGTGCGATTGCCGAGTTGATCGGTGGCCCGGACCTTGACGGCATAGACGCCGGTCGGGCTCGTCAAGGCCTTGCCGGTCGCGTCGAAGCGCGGCAGGGTGTAATCGATGGTCCAG
>DOUV01000347.1 GCA_003520455.1 Chloroflexota bacterium
CGGAAGATCAGGGCCGCCAGGGTCGTCAGGTAGGGCAGCATCAGCGTGAGCTGTGAGGGAATGCCCACATTCTGGATGCGGAGCGAGAGCCCTTCGGCAAACCCGAACAGCAGCGCCGCCAGCAAGACGCCGGCGGGATTGGTGCGGCCGAAAATCACCGCCGCCAACGCAATGAAGCCGCGCCCGGCCGTCATGTTCTCGGCAAACAGGAGTAGATACCCGAGTGAGAGGTGGGCTCCGGCCAGACCGCACATCGCGCCGCTGATCAGTGAAGCGATCCAGCGGATGCGGCTCACGCTGACACCGGCGGTCTCCAGGGCTTCAGAATGCTCGCCGGCGGCTCGGAGGTAGAAACCTGCAGGCGTGTGATAGATCATCACCCAGAATAGAGCGACGAACACCCAACTGAGGTAGACGAACAGTGAGTGATGATTGAGCGCCGCGCCGACGATCGGCACACTGTCGAGAAGAGGAAGGTGGACAGTTGGCAGCGGCGCAAGTTGCGGTGAGCTGAACGAGCCCCGAACCTTGAAGATGAGCTGCAACAGGAACACCGTGAGGCCCGCCGCCAAAATATTCAAGGCGATGCCGACCACGAAGACGTCGCTGCGCAGCCGGATGATGAAGAGGCCGAAGAGCGCTGAGTACAGCGTTGCGGCAGTAACAGCAAACAGCACGCCGGCGAGCGCACTGTGGAATAGAAAACTGCCCAGCACGGCGAAGAAGGCGCCAATCAACATCATCCCTTCGAGGGCGATGTTCAAATCGCCGGTCTGCAGGCTGACCAGACCGCCCAGCCCGGCCAGGATGAGCGGCGTCGCCACGCGTAGGAGGGTAGCCAACGTGTCAACGGAGAAAATGACATCCATCGACTTTCCTCAGTCCCTGCTCAGCCTACCGCTGCACCGCTGCAGGCACACGGATGCGCGCGAGGATCATGGTGACGAACTCTCGCCCGGTCACGAGCAGAATCAGCACGGCCAGCAGAACGAGGGTCAGCTCTGACGGCACTGTCGTCGCTTGCTCCATTCCCAACGAACCGGTCTTCACAGCGGCGAACAGCAGAGCGGCCAGCAGGATACCGATCGGATGGTTGCGAGCCAGCAGGCTAATCAGAAGCCCGTCGAAACCGATACCGCCGCCGATCTGGGCCCAGAACCGGAATTGCGAGCCTGTCACAAGGAGGGCGCCGGCCAGGCCCGCGAGAGCACCACTGATCACCATTGCCGTCAGTTGCTCTCGTTCGACCTCCACTCCTCCGTACCGGGCAAACCTGGCATTGAGCCCGATAATCTTCCACCGGTATCCGAGCGCGCTGCGTCGCATGGCCCAAAAGGCAAGACCTACCAGCAGAACGGCGACGAGAATGCCCGCGTTCAAGCCGGTATCTGCCCACAGCACCGGCAGCCGCGCCGTTTCGGCGATGGGACGCGTGGTGCCGCTCCACCGGGCCGGATCGCGGAACGGGTACGTCGCCAGGTAGCCGGTAAAGAGAATGTAGACGAAGTTCAACATAATCGTCGAGATGACCTCGTCCACGCCCAGCCGGGTCCGCAGCCAGCCGGGGATGAAGGCACCGACCGCGCCCGCCACCGCGGCAGCGGGCAGGACGAGGGCGATGTGCAGCAGGGCCGGCACCCCTGTCAGGCTGAAGCCGACCCACGCCGCGCCGAATGCCCCAAGGTAGATCTGCCCTTCACCGCCGAGATTGTAGATGCCCGCGTTGAAGGCCACCGCCACCGCGAGACCCGAGAGGATCAACGGCGCAGCTCGGGTCAGCACCGCCGTGATGGCCGCTGAATCGCCGAAGGCGTAGGTGAAGAGAGCGCGGTAGGCGGCGGCGGGATCGGCGCCGATCGCGACCATCACGATCGCCCCGAGCGTCAGGGTGGCGACCGCTACACCGGCGCCTTCGGCGAGCGGGCGGAGCAGCGCCTGCTCGAAAGAGATGCTCCTCATCATGGGTTGCCTTCCGTTTTGCTGCCCGCCCCCGTCATGGAGAGTCCCAGAATCTCAGGGCTCACCTCGTCCGGCCGGAACTCGCCCACGAGGCGCCCTCCGAACATAACGGCGATCCGGTCGCTGAGCAGAAAGATCTCGTCCAGATCCGCGGACACTAACAAGATCGCGATGCCCTGCCGGCGGGCTTCCAGCAGGCGCCGGTAGATGAACTCCGAGGCGGCGATATCGACGCCACGCGTCGGGTGTGAGAGCAGAAGGCACCGAAGATTCCCCGAAAGCTCGCGAGCCACGACCACCTTCTGAAGATTCCCGCCTGATAGGCCTCCAGCCCAGGTGGTGGGACCGGGGGCGACGATGTTGAAATCGTGGATCAGGCGAGCGGCGTGCTCGCGCACAGCCGACCAGCGGACGGAACCCCAGCGGCTGGTGAACGGTGCTCGGTCCTCTTCGGCAACAATCAGATTCTCCGCGATGGAGGCCTGAAGGCATAAGCCTGTACCCATCCGGTCTTCTGGAATGTGGCGCATCCCGAGCGCTCGCCGCTCTGCGGTGCCTGCTGCCGTGACATCCTTCCCGTCCAGCCAGACGTGTCCGCCCTCGATCCGAAGCAGCCCGGCGAGGGCAGCCATCAACTCCCGCTGGCCGTTGCCCTCGACGCCGGCGATCCCCAGGATCTCTCCGGCCCGTACGTGCAGCGAAAGCTGCCTGACCGAATGTAGCCCGCCGCAAGCCCCTGGGCTTCGAGCCCACGGGGAGCCCCTGCCCTGAGGGGTACCCCCACAGGGGGTGAGGGGGCT
>DOUV01000181.1 GCA_003520455.1 Chloroflexota bacterium
CACCACGCCGGCACGGCCGGCGAGGATCGGCACGGCCACGTCGGTAATCCGCCCCTCGTCACTGTCGAGGACCTGCACCCGGTCCGGCTGGCTCTCGGCGACAGGGTTCACCGGGAGTAAATCCGGCGGCACGCCCTGGCCGAAAGAGTGGACCAGCACGCCACCGTCGGAGGCAAGCACGAAGGCGTAGCGCACGTCGGGGTTGTTCTCCAGCGTGTCGCGGATCAGTTGCGCCAGGGCAAAAGTATTTTCGGTCAGGATCAAGTCGGCCGAGCGGGCCGCGAGATCGCGGGTGATGGCGATGCCGCGCGCCTCCAGGCTGGCGCCCAATTCGGCTTGCAGGCGCGCTCGCACCTGCAGCGTCACGTCGAGGCCGAGGAGCAGCACTACCCCGGCGACCATGCCGAGGATCTTGGCACGGATGCTCACGCTGGTGAGGCGGCCCAGGAGGTGCTTAGGGCGTTTCATTCCACCCCCGCAGAATCGCGGCAATGCTGCGAATCGAGTCGTAGGCCGAATCATCCACCATCACGAAGCGATCAACCATCAAGGTGTCGAGCGCAGCGCGGCCCGCCGGGTCGCCGGCCATGTCGAGGAGCACGGCGCGCAACTGAGCCTTAAGCGCCGGATCAAGGTTGGGGTGCACGACGACCGGCGGGATGCCGAACGGCCCAAGCTTGTCAATCACCCGGGTGCGCGCGCTGTAGGTCGGCTGACGGGCGATGGTATAGTCGTACACCAGACTGTCCACCGCCGCCCCGTCTGCGAGATGATCGGCCACCGCGCGGATTGAGTTGTCGTGGGAGTAGGTGAACAGGGTAGAGGCGAAGAAGCTCTCCGGTGTCTCGCCGATTTGGGCGAGTAGCCACTTCGGGGCCAGGTGGCCGGAGTTGGAGAGTGGATCGGAAAAGGCAAACGTGCGGCCGCGCAGGTCGGCCAGCGATTGGGCCGTGGCGTCGCGCGCGACGATGATGTACGAGTAGTAGATCGTCGCGCCGCGCACCTGCGGCGCGACCAGGAGTTCCATGCCAAAGTCGCGCTGGCCCTCCACGTAAGCCCCGCCGCACACAAACGCTATGTCGGCGCCACCGGCGCGGATGAGTTCGGTGATCTCGGCGTAGGTGGTGCGCTGGAGCAGTTGGACGGACCGGTCGAGTTTGGCGGAAAGATAGTCGAGGAGTGGCCCGTAGGCGTCGAGGGTGGCCTGTGGGGAGATCACAGCGGCAATGGCAATGCGCAGGGGAAGCTTGCGAGGCTTGTCGGGGTTGGGGGCCGGCGCGGCCGCGCCCGGCTCTACCAGGCTGACATGCGGATAGGCCGGCCTGCCACAGGCCGCCAGGAAGACTAAAAGAGCCGCCAGCACCAGTCCGGTGGCCCGCCGCATCCGGACCTCCACCTACAGAAGACGATCCGCAAGGATTATTAACAATCCTAGTCTCCTTATCGGAGAGTCAAGAAGTGATCAATATCGTGGAGGGCAAGTGCCAAACGTCACGGGGTAATCTTGCGACGGCACAGCCCGCACCCTTGCCCTGTCGCTTCCGAAGGCGCAAGATAGAACAACCGGTCGGGGACCCCTGAGCGCTCGGATGCCTGGGCGAGGTGAAGATCACCGCCGCCACAACGAAGTGGTGTGCGGGCGGCAGCACCAGGCGCCCCTGTTCGTCGATCTCTGTCCACGTGGTTGGCTTCGAGTTCACTGGTTCTTCTCAGGGAGACGCATCAACAGATCGGCGAAGAGACCGGCCGTGTCACGCTGCGATCCCGCCGGGCCGCCACTGCGGTGGCAACGGTAGCATCGCGCCGGCTCGCCGGGCGTAGTCTCGCTGTCATGCCACGCGGTGGGTTCGCCGCACACCTCGCAGGCACGGAGCCGACCGGCCACGAGCGGCTCTGTGCTCGGCGACAGCAACGCCGGTGCGGCCAACTCCGGGGCGAAGTGAACGGCGTTCTCTGGGCAAGCCCGCGCGCAGATGCCGCAGTCGATGCAGACCGCCGCCTGGAACGAGAGAGCAAATTGCGACCCCTCAGCCAAATAGTGCAACGCTCCTGTTGGGCAGAAGCGGGCACACAGCCCGCAGGCGGAGCAGGCAGTCGCATCCACGGTGACGGCCGCATAAGGAAGACCCTCTGTCGCAACGCGAGCGCCGGTGGGTGTGCCCAGACGGACGAGTTGCTGGGAGAGCCGGGCGCGCGAGCGCGGGAGTCGCTGCGGCAACCGCTGGTTGATGGGGACGGCGCCGCTAGGAGTGGGAGAGGGCATGCTCTCGGCAATGGCACGCGTCGCCGTTTGACGCGTCAATTGGCCGAACGCGCTGAAGAGATCGCGCCGCGACACGGCCGGCTGATCTCCGGCGATGACTCGCACCCTCGCCGGCCGATCGGCCAGATTGTCTGGCCTGTCGAGGTGGGTGTGAACTGCCGGCGAGCGGCCGAACGCGTGGAGTAAGCGATTCGCCACCGTGGCGGTCTCGGCGGAGATCTGCCGGGCACGGTGGAGAGGACAGCCGGCGCACGGGCTGTCGTCGAGCCAAAGGGTTCGCTTTCCGCCGTCGCTGAGCTCCAGGAGTGCCGCAACTGAGAGGGAGGCCAGGCAGCGGCTGTGCCGCACGACAGTGCTGACGGGCGCCACGGTGGTGGCCGGGTCATCATGGCGCGAACAGACCAGCGCGACGGCCTCGTCCGGCAACGCGGCCACCGTCTGAGCCAGGGTCGCCTCCGGGGCGGCGCGCTGGGTGAAGACATCGACCGGGCAGCGCTGCAGGCAGAGGCCGCAGGCGACGCAGCGCTCCGGGT
>DOUV01000180.1:0-446 GCA_003520455.1 Chloroflexota bacterium
GATGAGAGACGTTCGGGCACAATTGGAATCGTTCTTAAGTTGCGCTTGCCCTTTTCCAATCGACTCTGTCCCACCGTGTGCCCGGCGGGGCACACCCGGCCACCGGCCCCCAGTCGCGATAATCGCCCGGCTGCCCGCCCGGCTCCGGACAGCGATGGTCAGGTTCAATTGGAACCGTGCAAAAGCCGACTGGATTAGAGACGTTCGCGCACAAGTGCCAGCATGCTTGATCCGCTTTTGCGCTTTTCCAATCGACTCTGACGAACCGCGTGCCCGGCGGGGCCCGCCCGGCCGGAGGCCCCCAGCCGCGATAATCGCCCGGCTCCTCGCCCGGCGCTGGACAGCGATGGTCAGGTTCAATTGGAAAAGGGCAAAAGCGCGCACGACGAGCCGCTTCGCCCTCCCGGAAGGCGATTTCGCCAACAGTTGCCCCTGTGCCTGCGGCC
>DOUV01000180.1:476-2168 GCA_003520455.1 Chloroflexota bacterium
GGCCCGCGCCGGGAAATGAAAAGAGTGTGGCTAAAAACTGTGGGAGCAGATGACTTCATGCTGCCTCCTCCAGAACAAATATCTCGGCTACCGATGCGCCAGCAGACCGGGATCCGTAGAGGCGTTGGTGTTGACCCTGGCGGCGGAAACGGTGGTAGTCATCCTAGTCGTCATTGACGCGCACCGCCCGCAGGTCGAGGAGCGACTGGGCACCCACTTGCCTCCAGCGCATGCCGGCCTGCGCCATGCGATCCTTGACCAAGGGTCCGCAAGCGCCTTCGACAACACCGGTGCCGATGGGCCAACCTGGCGCCAGATACCGATCGTAGTGCCTATAGGCCTGATTGCGTCGGGAGGAGCCGATCATGGTGTTCAGCGCCTCGCGGTGGGCAGATGACACGGACGGGTCCTGGGTCCTGCTTTCCAAACCCTGGATGACGGCGGAGGTCTTACCCGACCGGATTGGCCGCAACGGTTGGCGCACCCAGGGGATGCGGTCCGGATGAGTCTCACCCAAGCGGGCGGTGGCCGCCTTCCAGAGATACTCGGAGGCGTGAATGCGGTCGAGAACCACAGTGAACTTTGACCATCTGTTCTGGAATTGACCCTGTCAGGCTTCGTCACCATCGGTGAGCGCCACCGGGTGTTGGATATGCTCACCCTCGCGGTGGGCGACCCGCCGAGTCAGACGGTCGAAAGCGACGTCCTTGCCCTTCAAGGTGGCTCGCACCTCTTGGCCGACGGGGACAGGACGCTGCGCCTGGGATTCGGGCCGCTTCCTCGTCGCCCGTCAGGTCGTGCAGGAGAGCGTCGACGACCTCCTCGGGCGTGCGGGGGGAGGGCTCAATGGTGTCAACGGCCGTCACCCCGGCCTGCGTCTTCTTTGTCCGCTTCTGGCCCGTGCCCCGACGGGCAGGCCGGGGCGCCGGCTCAGGGCGTCTCATGGGAACTCCCTTGCCGTCGGCCTGGGCTACCAGGATGGAGCCTTCTTCTTCCGGCGGGGGCACTGCTTTCTGGTCGTAGAAGACCACTCCATCGGCGCTGTCCTCCTGGACGCTGGTCTCCAACGCCAGCGTGGACACGGAGAGCCCCAGAATGCGCTTCAGTATCTTGATACTCTCGTCGTACGACTCATGGGTGATGCAGTATTCAGCCCAATCCCGCAGCAGATCCGAGTAACAGCGCGGAGGCAAGCTCAACTCCGCATCCAGCGGACAGCCGCCTGCCGGTCCCGAGGCATGGAAGGAGTGCCGTTCGAACCGCACCTTCCCAAAGACCGAGACGTACGTCGTCGGACGCAGGTCATGGGACTGCAATTCGGTCCCGTCGGACGCGTAGGCCGCTTCGCCCGGGCGGACAGCGGCTCGTTGCACGAAGAAGAGGCGCAACCAAGCCGCTCCTCACGCCAGGAGCCGCTTGAACCGGGTCTGTTCCACTTCATCGGCCCGGCGCGATTGCGATCCGTCGCCCATCACAGACTCGACCAGTTCCTGGAAATCACGCTGAAGTTGATGTACAATCTGAGCAGAGTTGGAAGACATCGGCTACCTCCTTGGGGAAATCGGTGGTTGGTCCCATCCGATTATCGCTCAAGGAGCGATGTCTTTCAACTCATTGTTGTCGCTCCATGGTCGTCATACAAGTCCCCACGGATTTTAGCCAGACTCTTATGAAAATTGGCGCCGCGCCACG
>DOUV01000180.1:2193-3559 GCA_003520455.1 Chloroflexota bacterium
GGCTATTTTCAGGAGAGGATCAGGGCCGGCGACCAAACAACCGGACCGGTGACCCTCTCCGGCGGGAGAGGGTCACGGTCTCGCGCCCTCCAGCGCCGGAAAGGATGGGATGGGCCGTGAGGGCACAGGCCCAAGGAGGGACCAGACCAGCGCGTCTCTACCGCCAAACGCGGCCTCAGGAAGGGAGGGTGAAGCGGACGGTGGTGCCATGTCCCTGATTGCTCTCGGCCCAGATGGCGCCGCCGTGCGCCTCGACGATCCCGCGGGCAATGGCGAGGCCCAGTCCCGTGCCACCGGTCGAGCGGCTGCGGCTCTTCTCGCCACGGTAGAAGCGCTCGAACACATGGGGGAGGTCTTCGCTGGCGATGCCCTCGCCGGTGTCGGCCACGCAAACCTCCACCGCCCCGGCCACAGGCCGCACACTGATGGCAATCGTCCCATCAGCGGGCGTGTGGCGAATCGCATTCTGCACCAGGTTGTAGAGAACGCGCTGGATCTGTTGGGGGCTCATCCGCACAGGGCCGACGTGCTCGTCCACATGCCCTTCCAGGCGTACGCCGTGGGCCTGCGCTTGTGGCCCCATACTTTGCAGCGTATCTGAGATCAGGTCCTGGAGGGAGGCAAGTTCGAGCTCCATCTCCAGCGTTCCCGCCTCGAGCCGGGCAAGCTCGAACAGATCATCGATCAGCAGCCCGAGCCGTTCCAGTTCCGCGCGCGCCGTTGCCAGGTAGCGGCCGGCCGTGACCTCGTCTGTGACCACCTTGTCGAGGAGGGCCTCAACCATCACGCGGGTCGACGCGACCGGTGTGCGCAGGTCGTGCGAGATGGCGGCGATCATCTCGCGCCGGGCGCTCTCGACCGCCCGCTCGCGCTCGAAGGCCTCCTCGACCCGGGACGCCATGCGATTGAAGGCCCTCGCCAACTCGCCCACCTCATCGGGCCCTTCCAGATCGACTCGGGTGTTGAAGTTGCCGTCCGCGACAGCCTCCGCGGCTTGCGCCAGGCGCTCGAGATTGCGCGCCAGGATGTCGGCCAGGGCAATGCCGACGGCCAGCGAGAGCATCGCCGCGAAAACGAGCAGGAGGCTCAGCAGCGCCAGGTCGTGGGGGCTGAGGAACATCAAGTAGGCAGTGAGGGCTACGTTGGCCAGCACGATCGCCAGGCCGAGGGCGTAGGCCAGCATAATTTGTCCTTGCAGCCGCAGGAAGCGACGTATGGACGTGAAGAGCAGAAACCCCAGAAGGAGCGAGGGAATACTGGAGAGCAGCAGGAAGCGGAAGAGGTCGAAGACGTCGGCGGGCGGCGCGCCCAGAAGGAACGTGGCTGCGGCCAGGGCCAGGGCCATTCCCGCGACCAGCGCCACGGG
>DOUV01000346.1:0-2281 GCA_003520455.1 Chloroflexota bacterium
GTCCTTCATCGACCACTGGAATCACCATCCCAAGACCGTCGAGATATTCAAGCATATTCGCGCCGACGACGGCTACCGAGCCGAGCAGGACTTGATCGCCCTGGCTCCCGACGGTACCTTCGCGGCCTTCTGCTACTGCCGCGTCCACCCCGAAGAAAACGCGCGCAGCGGGCGCAACGAGGGCTGGGTCCACGCCCTCGGCACGCGCCGCGGCTTCCGCAAGATTGGGCTGGGTCGCGCGCTCCTCCTGGCGGGATTACACCGGCTCAAGGCCGATGGCGTTGACACGGCCATCCTCAGCGTTGACGCGGCCAGCCCGACCGGCGCCACACGGCTCTATGAATCCGTCGGCTTCCGCAAGATTCACACCTATGTCGCCTGTGCCAGGGCCGTCGAGCCGTGAGGCACATGATCCTTGTACAATGAACAAAACGCTCATAGTGGAGGAGCGTGCGCGACCTCCATCTCTCTGCCAGCACGCCAACGTGATCNNCGATTTCGCCACCAGGATCTTTACATTTCTGCAAAAGTGGCGCATACACGCCACTTTGACAGACGCTCATATTGGAGTCCCGTGCGCGACCGCCCTCGATCTGCCAGCACGCCAACGTGATCCGTGAGGCGTGAGGCGTGAGGCGTTTCCTCACGCCTCACGCGCCTCCTGTCCGAAGGTGGCCTGGCGGTATACCTTATTCCATATGAGCGAAACAAAAAGCCTACCAGACGTGATGCGTGAAACCCGAGCCTCGCAAGAACTATCAACCCCAAATGAAATCGTCACCTTCTGGGACTCATGCCGTTTTGCGGCTCGAGTTATCACGTATCACGAGGAGATCTCCGCCGTGTCTGTGCTTCCGATAACAAACCCAGTGTCCACACTCTCACTGAGTGACGCTGATTACCGTCGCGATCTTGGCAACGGGCTGCTCTTGCGCTGGTCCACGGCCGCCGACATCGAGGGCCTGGTCCAGCTCTACAGCTACGTCTTCCGCGACGGCCCCGAGCACCCCCTCAACCATCCCCTCGCCGCGTGGACGCGCGAGATGATGAGTGGGGAGCACCCCCTGATCACATCCGGCGACTTCGCCTTGGTCGAGGACACCCGGCGCCGTGGCATCGTCGCGGGCACCTGCCTGCTCTCGCAGACGTGGGAGTACGCCGGTATCCCGTTCCCGGTGGGCCGCCCCGAGATGGTCGCCAGCCACCCGGATTACCGCAACCGCGGATTGGTGCGCGCGGTTTTCGAGTTGATCCATGCCCGCAGTGCGGCGCGCGGCCACCTGGTGCAGGGGATCACCGGCATCCCCTACTACTACCGTCAGTTCGGCTACGAGTACGCCCTCGATCTGGGCGGGGGCCGCGCGCTCCACCTTGCCACGATTCCGGCACTCGCGAGGGACGCCCCAGAGCCGTACCGTCTGCGCGACGCCACTCTCCAGGACCTTCCCCTCGTGCGCTCGCTCTACGACCGGGAGCAGGCGGGGGCTCTGATCTCAACCCGCATTGACGAGCGGTACTGGCGCTTCCTCCTCGACGGCGTCCGCCGCGACTCGGGCGAGTATTCCCGCCTGCAACTCATCCTGAACGCTGCGAACCGCCCGGTCGGCTATGTGGCGACCTCTCGAGTGCGCTGGGGCACCGACCTGGGCGTGGTCGGTTTCGCCGTCGAGCCGGGTATTTCCCTGATTGCCGTGCTGCCGTCAGTGCTGCGGGCGTTGCAGAGCCAGGTGGATAGTCTGCTCGCCCCCAGGCCGGATATGCCCGCGGTTCAACGCATCCTGTTTGCCCTCGGGCGCTCACACCGCCTCTATGACGCCCTGGGTGAGGCGCTCGCCTGCCGGCACCATGCCCCCTACGCCTGGTACGTGCGGGTGGCGAACCTCCCTGCTTTCATCGGCCACATTGCGCCCGTGCTCGAGCGCCGTCTGTCCGATTCGGTACTGGCTGGCTATACTGGCGACCTTACGCTGGACTTCTACCGCGGCGGCCTGCGCCTGCGCTTCGAGCATGGCCGCTTTGTTGTGGCCGAGCAGTGGCACGCGCAGGTCTGGGGCAACCAGGGCGCGGCCGGCTTCCCGCCGCTGGTCTTCCTACAACTCCTGTTCGGCCATCACAGCCTCAGCGAGTTGCGCCGCGCCTTTCCGGATGTCTGGGCGGAGGACGAGGCCAAACCGCTGGTGGAAGCCCTCTTTCCACCCCAGCCGTCGTGGGTCCGCCCGTTGAGCTGATTCGCGGAAGCGTATCTCACTGACACTGTTGGCGAATTGGTGCAAGTGGCGGG
>DOUV01000346.1:2349-4765 GCA_003520455.1 Chloroflexota bacterium
CTGGAGACGATTTCGCCACCAGGATCTCTCACTTTCTGTAAAAGTGGCGCGTATGCTCCACTTTTACAGAAAGGCGAACACATCATCTGATTCGCGAGTATCACCCGCCGAGCGCCAACTGGAGGCCACCTGAATGATCCAACAGTCCTACACCCCACCGGCGAACGGCTTTCGGACCTTTGTGATCGTCTGGCTGACCCAGTCGCTCTCGTACATGGGCAGCGCGATCACATTCTTCTCCGTCACGATTTGGCTCACGACCTCGGTCTATCCCCTGGAATCGCAAAAGCCCGAGCTGGCTCGCGCCCTCTCGGCGATGGCCCTGGCTTTTGCGATTCCGACCGTCTTTGCCGCACCCATCGCCGGCTCGTGGGTGGACCGGCACGATCGCAAGCGCACCATGATGATTGCCGACCTGCTCAGCGGCGGGATCACCGGCCTGATGCTCACCCTGATCCTGCGGGGGCAACTCGGCGTGCCGGTCCTGGTCGCCTGTGTGACCGGACTGGCGATCGTGGCGACATTCCATAGCGCCGGGTTTGACACTTCGTACGCGATGCTCGTTCCCGAGGAGCAACTGCCGCGTGCGAACGGCATGATGCAGACCATCTACTCCCTCTCGAGTGTCCTGGCGCCCGGACTGGCCGCGACGATTCTGGCTTTCCCGCAGTTGGTCCGTGACAGCGGCGTGACCGGGGTAGTCGCAAGCGTCGGGCACCTGAGCAATGGAATGGCGCTCTCCCTCAGCCTCGACGCATTGACCTTCCTGCTCAGCGCCACGGTCCTCGCGTTCCTCTTCATCCCCTCGCCGCAGCCGCCACCCCGCGAGACATCGAAGGCGAAAGGCTCGCTCTGGGCCGATGTGAAGTTTGGAGCCAGCTTCATCTGGGCTCGCCGGCCGCTGCTGTGGTTGTTATTCTCATTCACGATTGCCAATTTCACCGGCGGGATGCTCGGGGTCCTCGAGCCGCTGATCGTCAAGTTCACCCTCGCGGATAACTGGGCTTCGTTGGGGCTGACGCTCGAAGCAACCCTGGCGCTCATTGCCACCGCCGGGAGCATCGGCGGCATCGTCGGCGGTGTACTGGTGACGGCGTGGGGCGGTCTCAAGAATCGCAGGGCGCGAGGGGTGATCTGGGCGATGCTGGTGAGTAGCCTTGCCGAGATCGTGTTCGGCCTCTCTCCCCTGGTCTATCTCACCGCGGCGATGGTCTTGCTGTGGAACGCGATGGTTCCGGTGATGAACTCGCATTCCCAGACCATCTGGCAGTCGCAGACACCGCGCGAGATGCAGGGCCGGGTCTTCTCGGTGCGGCGGCTGATCGCTCAATTCACCTGGCCGCTCAGCTCGGCCATGGCGGGCATCCTCGGCGGGCTCTTCGATGTGGGCGCTGTGCTCGTGGTACTGGGGAGCATGATGGCTGCCTGGTGCCTGGTGATGATCCTGTGGAACCGCACACTCATGACCGTGGGTGATTCGCCGCTGGCACCATCGCCGACGATCGCGTGAGCCCGGCATGCTGATTGCTGTTCGTCACGCAGCCCACCCTGCGGTACAATAGCCGGAGAATGGCGCCATCCTCCGGCGGGAGGGCCATCGTGGCGCCAGGAAGATCTCTGCCCCTGTCGCCGAAGGCCCATTCGGAAGGAGCGCACGCATGAGCTTCGAACAGTGGAAAAGCGCACCCATCAACACCCTCTTCCTCCTCGATGGCTCGCCCGATGGCGTGCTCGCCTGGGAGGATGGGTCGGCACTCCTGGCCTTCCAGCGCAAACCGCGCATCACCACGGTCAGCATTGCCGCCCGCAACGTGGGCGCTCTGGCCGATCTGCTCGAGGCGGCCATGCGGGAGCCCCCCTTCCCCCCGCCCTGGGACCTGCGAATCGGCCAGCCCGATATCCGAGCGATCCGGCGCCTGGCCGAACCGCTTGGCTGGGAGGCGGCCCAGCACTACGTGGCGCTCCTCCGCTCGGAGCTCACGCGGCTTCCCACGCCACGCCCCGTCGTCCGGCCAGCCACCTCGGAAGAGGCCGAGTCGCTCATTGCCCTCGACACGGCCACTCGCGCGGGCGAGTTCCGCACGCTGCCCACTTCAGACGAGGTCAGCACCTGGTTGGCTGAGGACCAGGTCTTCGTCACCGAGGACGACGAGGGCTTGACCGGTTTCGTCGTCACCTGGTGCTACCCGCGCGACGTCCGCGATCACCAATTCATCGCCGCCCTCGCGGTGACCGAGCGGGCCCGCGACAGCGACGTTGGGCGCTCGCTGCTGCTGACCGCGCTCCACTGGGGGCGCGAGACCGGGGCTCGAAAAGCCCTCGCCTGGGTCGAGAAGAACGATCTGGAGAGCCGCCGGCTGTACGAAGCTCTGGGTTTCGAAGCGTACGGAGACGAGGAATTGCACCTCTTGTGGAG
>DOUV01000009.1 GCA_003520455.1 Chloroflexota bacterium
CGCGGTATCCACGGCGCGCCTCGAGCGATCCTGTCGCCGTCTATGCCGCAGTGAGCCCGGCACCCGAAGGCCTGCGTTATTCAGCATCCCGCCTTTCGCACTGTATCTTGGAGGCGACTGTCATGGCCGAACGTGTATTGATCATCGAGGACGACCCGCGAATTGCGGATATGCTTCGTCGGGGCCTCATTTACGAAGGTTACGAGGCGGAGGCAGCCCTGGATGGTGAGAGCGGCCTCCGCGCCGCCCGCGACCGGCCGCCCGATGTGGTGGTGCTGGACTGGATGCTCCCAGGGCTGGATGGCCTGGAGGTTCTGGCCCGCCTGCGGGCAGCCGGTGACGTGCCCGTCCTGATGCTCACGGCCAAAGATGCGATCGCCGACCGCGTCGCCGGTCTGGAAGCGGGCGCCGACGATTACCTGGTGAAGCCGTTCCACTTCGAGGAGCTCCTGGCGCGCGTTCGTGCCCTGCTACGCCGCCGGGCCCCCGAATCCAAAGGTGAGGTGCTGCGCTTCGCCGACCTGGAACTCAACACCGCCACGCGCCAGGCGCGGCGTGGCAACCGGGTCATCGACCTGACGGCCAAAGAGTACGACCTGCTCGAGCTCTTCTTGCGGCACCCCCGGCAGGTGCTGACCCGCGAGATGATCTACGATCGCGTCTGGGGCTACGATTTCAGCGGCGAGTCGAACATCATCGAAGTCTACGTGCGCTACCTGCGCAGCAAACTCGAAGAGGGTGGCGAGCCGCGTCTGATCCAGACGATTCGGGGCGTCGGATACGCCCTGCGCGAGGAGTGAAGCGTGAAGCACAATCCCAGCCGATCCTTCACGTTTCACGTTTCGCGTTTCAGTTGACTATAATTCCTCTATGCCGATCAAAGTACGCCTCACGCTGTGGTATGTCATTCTCCTGGCGATCACTCTGGTCGTTTTCGGGAGCCTGCTCTACGTCGTACTCGAGCGGTCGTTTCGCAGTGAGGTGGACCGCGGCATCGCCGAGAAGGCCCGCCAGTATGCCCAGTCGGTGGAGGCCGCGATGCAGACCCAGCTCCGGAACGTGCCGGGTGGGCCCGAGGTCGCACCGCCGCCGATTGACATTTTCGCCTCCCCAGACGTCTATGTGGCCCTGCTGCTGCGCAACGGGACCGTCGTGGCCAAGAGTTCCTCGCTGGGTGAAGCGAGCCTGCCGCTGCTCTCCGCGGCCCTCGAGGCCGCGGACCGCGGGGAACCCTACGGCACGACCCTGACCTCCCCCTCAGGCGCCAGCTTGAGACTCTACAGCCAGCCGGTCCAGTTTCGAGGCAACACGGTCGCAGTGGTCGAGGTGGCCCAGAGCCTGGCCAACGTCCAGGCGCGGCTGCGGCAACTCGCCCTGGTCATTGCCCTGGGGATCACCGGGACGCTTCTGGTGGCGCTGGTGGTCGGCGCCTGGCTGGCTCATCGCGCGTTGGCCCCGGTGGATACGGTCACCCGGGCGGCCCTGCGCATCTCGCGCGCCGAAGATCTCTCCCAGCGGTTGGTGAATAGCCAGCCGCCCGATGAAATTGGCCGTCTGATCAACGCCTTCAACGAGATGCTCGGCCGCCTGGATGACGTCTTTCGCGACCAACAGCGCTTCGTTGCCGACGTCAGCCACGAGTTGCGCACCCCCCTGACGGCCCTCCAGGGCACGATCGACCTGCTCAGGCGCGGGGCTATCCGCGATCCGCAGGAACAGCGCGAGGCGCTCCTCGGCCTGCAAAGCGAAGTTGCCCGGCTCAACCGGTTGGTGTCGGACCTGCTGCTCCTCGCGCGGGCGGACGCCGGGCGGGAGGAGATCGAGCGACGGCCGGTCGAGTTGGACACGATCCTGCTGGAGGTCTTCCTCCAGGGCAAGCTGATTGCCGAGGCCAGTGGTAAACCACTCAAGCTGCGGCTGGGTCACGAGGATCAGGCCACGGTCCTGGGTGATCCCGACCGGCTGAAGCAACTCTTCCTCAATCTGGTGGACAACGCCATCAAATACACGCCCCGGGGTGAGGTGGTGCTCTCACTCTACCGGGATGAGCCGGCCGAGGTGGTGCGCGTCGTGGTCAGCGACAGCGGCATCGGCATCCCGGTGGAGGCGCTGCCCCAGCTCTTCAGCCCCTTCTACCGGGTTGACCGGGCGCGCTCGCGCGAGCTCGGAGGGGCAGGGTTAGGACTCGCGATCGTGCAGTGGATCGTGGAGGCTCACGGCGGCCAGATCGAAGTCGAGAGCCAGGAGGGTGCCGGTTCGGTCTTCACCGTCACGCTGCCGCTCGTGATGAGTCCCAGGGACTCCAGCCCCGCGGAGAGTCCTGCGACCGTTCCTGTGGCTGTTGCGGCGGCTGTGCCGCGCCCCGAGCTTTGAAGCCGCCGGCGGCAGGTGCGACGGGGCGGCGGTAGCTCCCGCGCATCCCGGTTCCCGTGCGCCTGCGTGCCGCCGGTCGGACTCATGCGGCTCTCATTTTTCCCTCATACCGGGCTCATCTCGCTTTGATATCTTGAATGCTCAGTCAGTTCATGAGGATACTGCCTGATGTCCGGCTTCCTGAAACGGCTCGGCTCTTTTCTGCTCATCCTGACCCTCGGCGTGACACTCTTCGGTGCGGGTGTCATCGTTGGCGGGGGGGGCCGGCCGGCCCTGGCCGCTCAAAGCGGCAGCGCCAGCCCCTTGCGGCCGCTGCTCGAGGTCTGGGATCTCTTGCACCGGGAATACTACCAGCGGCCGCTCGACGACGTGGCGCTGGTGCGCGGGGCGATGGACGGTATGCTCGCCGTGCCAGGCGACCCCCACACCCGCTACATGCCGCCTGACGAGTTTGAAGCGTTTAACCAGACACTCGAGGGGGAGCTCGAGGGGATTGGTGTGGAGGTGGACGTGCAGGGCGGCCGGCTGGTTGTGGTCAGTGCGATCGAGGGATCACCCGCCGCTGCGGCCGGTCTCAGGGCGGGCGACGTGATCGTGGCCGTAGACGGTCAGGCGGTGGAGGCTGCTAAGAGCCCGCTGTCAGTCATCTCGCTGGTCCGCGGCAAGGCCGGGATCTCCGTGACCGTGACGATCGAGCGCGGGCGCGAGCGGCAGGAGCTCACGATCGTCCGGGCCAGGATTCCGCTGCAAAGCGTGCGGGGACGGCTCATGGAAAGCGACGGGAGCGCCATTGGGCTGGTGAGACTCAGTTCGTTCGGCAACAAGACGGCGGCCGAGTTGCGCACGGTCCTTCAGGCGCAGCTCCCCAAGGCGGAGAAAGGGCTGATCCTCGATCTGCGGGGCAACCCCGGGGGTGCGCTCGATACGGCGATTCAGGTGGTCAGCGAATTCATCGGGGATGGAACGGTCATGATCGAAGAATGGGGACCGGGTCAGCAACAGCGATACCCGGCGCGCAGCGGCGGGCTGGCAACGACCGTCCCGCTGGTGGTGCTGATCGATGCGGGTTCGGCCAGCGCCAGCGAGATTGTCGCCGGCGCGATTCAGGATCGGGGCCGGGGAACCCTCATCGGCAGTCGTAGCTTCGGCAAAGGCACGGTCCAGAGCTGGCACGCGCTGGCGGGAGATAATGGTGGGGTTCGGATCACCAGTGCCCGGTGGTTGACACCCACCGGCCGCTGGATTCAAGCGAAAGGACTCAAGCCCGACATCGAGATTGCCAATACTGCTCCTGGTCGAGATCGACAGCTCGAGGCCGCTGTTGGCCTCCTCAATGGCGAGCCGGTGGTATCGGACTTGCCGCCCTGGGAGCGTTACCGCCAATGAACGAACAAAAATTCTCATCAGGGGTTTACCATGCTCTCATCTTGGTCTCATCTTTCTGGGGTATTATAGTGTTGGGGAAGTGGGCAGCCGGGATGAGGGATGGGCGATCGCGGTGGAGCCCCTGATGCACAGGACGTGGACGCGTCGAACACTGGCGGCGATGCCTCCTGCCGCGGCGGTGCTCCTGCTCATTGGCGTTGCCGTCGGGGCCGCTGTGCTGGTCCCGCAGGTCCAGCACCTGGCCGCGGCGACCGCGACACCATCAATATCGAAGCCGGCGGGCGGTGCTATTGCCCGCAGCGCAGCAGCGATCCTGCGCGTCGCGGGGATGGACAACTTTCAAGCCCTGAGCCCGGCCCTCGTCACCGTCACCGTTCCTCTGCCCAACGGCGGGCCACCACAGATTGGTAGTGGCTTCATCTGGGATAGTGGCGGGCATATCGTCACGAGCGCCCATCTGGTTCAAGGGGCACGTTCAGTGACTGTCAGGTTGCACGATGGCTTGCAGGCCAGCGCTATGGTGCGGGCCAGCGATCCCCAGAGCAATCTGGCAGTCCTCTATATCAGCGAGGTGCCGGCCCCGCTCGCGGTCCTCCCGCTAGGCGACATTGACAGTGTGGCTGTCGGAGATCCAGTGGTTCTGCTGGATGTTTCTGACGGCCAAAAGGTGCACCGTGGCACAATTCGTGCAGTGGGAGAATTATTGCCCATTGGGGTGGCAATGGTTGATGGTGCCAAGTATAGCATCCCGGATGTCATCGCGACCGATCTAAGTGTCGGCGAAACTGCCAGCGGCGCCCCGGTGTTGAATGAGCGGGGAGAGGTGATCGGCGTGGATCTCCCGTTGGAAGTCAACGGCGAGTCGTACGCTGTTCCCATCTCGTTGGTTCAACGAGTTATACCGGCTCTGATTAGTCGCGGCGTCTACGAGCACCCCTGGCTCGGCCTGAGTGGCCAGACGGTGACACCGAAACTGGCGAAAGCGCTGGGACTGTCCGTAACACAGGGAGTCTTGATCCTGACAGTTCTCCCGGACAGTCCAGCGGCGGCCGCGGGGCTCAGGCCGAGCCAGGCAATGATCAAGTTCGGCGATGAGTTGCTCCGAGTGGGTGGCGATGTGATTCTCGGGATGAATGGGCAGCCGGTGCGCGACGTGAACGATCTGGTAACGTCGATTGCCCGGTACGGAACCGCAGGTGAGCCAGTCACGCTCGAAATCATCCGGGATGGCCAGTTTAAGACCGTGACTGTTGTTCTAGGCGCTCGTCCCAGCATCCCGATTCTTGATTAGCGATAAGACACGGTGCGGAAGATTATTTTGGATGGCAGCCACATCTGGCTGCCAGGCGCTTATGAGGAGTAGCGCGAGGAGGTGTTATGAGCGATATCCTGGAGCGGACGGAGCAGCCCATTGGAAGCCTTGACGATGTCGATACCGAGAACCTGGTGGCCATGTATCTGAAAGAGGGCGGGCGCCATCAGCTGCTGAGCAAGGACGAAGAGTTGGAGCTCGGGCGCATGTGGCAGGCGGCGATGGCTGCAAATGAGACCCTCGAGCAGGAGGGGAGCGCTCTGAGTGAGGAAGAACGCTTCCAGCTCTACGAGACGATTCGCCAGGGTGAGATTGCCCGCCAGCGTCTCATCCGTGCGAACCTGCGACTCGTGGTGAGTGTGGCGGCGCGCTATCGCGGCTACGGTGTGCCCCTATCCGACCTGATTCAAGAAGGCAACATGGGGCTGATGCACGCGATCGACAAGTTCGAGCCCGAGCGGGGCAACAAGTTCAGCACGTACGCCACGTGGTGGATCCGCCATGCCGTTGGCCGGGCGATCGCGGACCAGGGTCGCACGATTCGGTTGCCGGTCCACATGGCCGAGAAGATTCGCAAGGTCAAAGAGGCGGCCTTCAACCTCTCGCAGCTCACGGGAACTGAGCCGAGCAGCATCGAGATTGCGGCCGAGTTGGGTGTTACCCCTGAGAAGGTCGAGCAGCTCTTGCAGTTTGCTCAGCACCCGGTCAGCTTTGAGAACCCGATGGGCGAGGAAGGCGAGGCGACCCTCGGCGATTTCCTGTCGGATGACTCGCTCGAGTCGCCCTACGACGCTGCCATGGATGCTGCCCTCAAGACCGAAATCAAAGAGGCCATGAATTCGCTGACGCCGCGCGAGGCCAAAATCCTCAACCTGCGCTATGGCTTGAAGGATGGCCGCGAGCACACGCTCGAAGAGGTCGGTCAGAAGTATGGCCTGACGCGCGAGCGCATCCGCCAGATTGAGAAGGATGCGTTGCGCAAGCTGCGCCATCCGAGCCGGAGCCGTAAGCTCCGTGCCTATCTGAGCTAACTCCCTGGCGGTCGCGGCGACCAGGCCGTGATGCCGGAGACCAAAACGGGCCGCCCCACCGGGGGCGGCCCGTTTGCATTTCAGTCCTACTCCCCGAAGATCGACAAGCGCACCAGCGCGGTAGGAATGCTCCCGGCGGCCAGGAGCGTATCGTGAAACTTGCGGAGGGTGAAATCGTTCCCCTCCCGCTCCTGGTACTCGGCCATGATCTTCAAAATCTCCAACTTGCCGATCAAATAGCTCATCGGCTGGGTGGGCATCATGAGATAGCGTTGGACTTCGACGGCAGCCCCAGCCGCGTCCAACCCCGCCTGCTGCAGCAGTTCGGCCGCCCGCGCGGGTGACATGCCGCGGGTGTGGAGACTGACGTCCAAGATGATTCGCATCGCGCGCCACAACTGGCCCGCGAGCCGGTAGAGGCGGGCCTTGGGGTGCGCGAGGTAGCCCAGGTCGTCCAGCAGTTGCTCGCAGTAGAAGGCCCAGCCCTCGACGAAGAGGGTGCTGTAAGCCAGCTTGCGGAGCCGGGACGGGTTGTGATTGGACCAGGTGAGCTGGAGATGGTGGCCGGGGAGCCCCTCGTGGAGCGCGACCGTCGGGACCTTCCATCGCGAGTGCCCCTGGAGCTGCTGGGCCTGAATCTCAGCCGGGGCCTGAGGATCTACCGTGGTGACCAGGAAGATGCCGACCTGATCAGCCTCAAAGGGCCCAGGCGGGATGTAGGCCGCGTAGGGCGTGAGCGGGCGCATCCCTGCGGGCGTCGGCTCGATGATCAGGCGCTCCTCAGCCGGCAGCCCAACCAGGTGGTTGTCGAAGACAAACTGGCGCGCGCGTTCCATCTCGGCCGTGTAGACAGCCAGCACCTCTTCGGCGGCGAGATGTTCCTGGTTGAGGGCCGCGACGATCTCGCTCGCCGTGAGGCCGGGCATCACCGTCGCTGCCACCGTCTCCATCTCGGCCTCGGTCTCAGCGTAGAGTCGCTCACCGATCGCCAGTAGCTCAGCGGCATCGATATCCAGGAAGTGGCGCTCGCGCAGCAACTCGTTGAAGGCCGCCTCGCCGATGGCGAACGCACCCTGAGCCGCCGGCTGCACCTCATCGGTGAGATAGGCCGTGAAGGCCCTCAAGCTCTGCTCGGCGATCGGTAGGGCTGCGTCCGCACTGGCCAGGAGCGCGGCGTCGTCCACCTCGGCTGCCAGCCCGGCAATGCCCTGCCGGTAGAGCAGGGCGCCGCCCTCGGCCATCTGCGCGGCGCTCTTCACCCACTCTGGGGGCACCTGGGGGGGGAGCAGGTTGGCCTGGGCCGCGTCGAGCACGGCCGGGAGCTGTTCCAGGCGGCTGACCAGGGCGCGGAGACGTCCGGTCGCCGAGGCGTACGGTCGCACGAAGAAGGGAAACGAAGAGAAGACCGCAGGCTCCAGGTATACAAGCGGATTGCGACGGTACAGCGCGAAGCGCTCGATATCGCGGAGCCGGTCGCGGAGGCCCGCCCCGAGCCAGGCGTAGTCGATGCGCTGATCCACCGGCCAGTTCTCCACCTCGCCCGCCAGGGCCTCCCAGCGGCGCAGCAGCCCGCGCAGCTCGCGGGCCTCAGATTCAAACGCCTCCAGGTGGAAATCACCCAACTCCCCAAGGTATTCATGCAGGCCCAGTTCTGCGGCCAGCGTCGGGTGGTAGGCGAAAAGCATGCGCTCGTACTCACCACCGAGCGCGTCGAAAGCGTGGAGTGACATTATTCCTCCGTCTCCTGATCCAGGCATGGTGACCACAAAAGGTCAAAGGTGATGGCGCCCGGAGATGGTGTGTTCATATGATCCTCTTGGCGAATTGGTACAAGTCGCCGGCGCCGGCTTGTAGTGCGCGCTT
>DOUV01000007.1 GCA_003520455.1 Chloroflexota bacterium
CGTTTTACGTTTCACGTTTCACGCTTCACGTTTCACGCTTCACGTTTCACGCTTCACGTTTCACGCTTCACGCTTCACGTTTCACGTTTCACGTTTCACGCTTCACGTTTCACGTTTCACGCTTCACGTTTCACGCAGTAAGCAGTACGTAGTGTACTAACCAACTACCAAACCATGAAAAAACCCTGGTTTATTGCTTTAAATGATACCTTGATGCGGTTTCGGGATCGCAACGGCATTTTATTGATGCTGGCGGCGCCGCTGGTGTTGGCGGCCATCACCGGGGCCGCGTTTGGCGGGCTCAGCGGCAGCGGCAGCAGCGCCTCCCCCATCACCGGCATCCCCGTGATCCTGGTCAACGCGGACGAGGGCGAATTGGGGCAGCGCGTGATCGACGCGTTTGCAGCCGCAGAGTTGGCCGATCTGGTGGCGCCGGTGGAGATGGCAGACCTGGATGCGGCCCGTCGCCAGGTGGAAGAGGGCGCGACCCGCGCCGTGGTCTACATCCCCGCTGCGTTCAGCGCTGCGGGGCAAGGCCCGGATGCTACCGCCGTCATTGAGGTGCTCACCGATCCCACCGCCGCCTTCAGCCCCCTGATCATCCGCAGCATCACCGAGCAGATCGCCAACAACTTCAACGCCGGCATCATCGGCGGGCAGGTGGCCGCAGCTCAGGCGCTGCAACGCCAGCAGATCCTGGGCCCGGCCCTGGCCCAACTCCCCCAGATCATCCCCGAAACCATCGCCGCCGAGATCGGCGGGCCCGGCGCCCGCGGCAGCCAACTACGCAGCCGCAGCCTGGAAGAGACAGGCGAAAGCGGCGGCAACTTCAACGCCCTGGCCTATTTCGCGCCCAGCATGGCCATCCTCTTCCTCATGTTCACCATTTTCGAGGCCTCTCGCGCCCTGCTGGATGAAGAACGCGAGTGGACATTGCCGCGACTGATGAGCACCCCCACCCCCTTTCGCCAGATTTTGGCCGGCAAGATCGGCGGCGTCGTCATCACCGGCGTGCTGCAATTGAGCATCCTCATCCTGGTCTCGGCCCTGATCTTCCGGGTACAGTGGGGCAGCTCCTGGCCGGCGCTGGCGCTGATGGTGTTGGGCACGGTGGCGGCCGCGGCCAGTCTGGGCATCTTCATCACCGCCATCGCCCGCGATGCCGGACAGGCCGGCGTCATCGGCTCGGCCACGGCCCTGATCTTCGCCATCCTCGGCGGCAATTTCGTTGTGGCCGCCGCCTATCCCGCCTGGTTGCAGCCCCTGAGCAAACTCACCATCAACCGCTGGGCCCTCGACGGCCTCACCGACCTCTCCCTGCGCGGGGGCGGCTTTGGCGATGTCGTCCTTGAGATCAGCGTCCTGTTCGGCATGGCCGCGATCTTCTTCCTCATCGCCGTGTGGCGGTTGCCGCGGCGGTTCGTACGGTAAGTAGACGATGGACGATGGACGATGGACGATGGCCTGTCCTCGTACTCGTACTCGACCATCGTCCATCGTCCGAACCATCGTCCATCGTCCAGCGTCCAGCGCCCGAACCAACGACTAACCCCATGTTCACCAAAACCCTTCACATCGCCCTGCACTATCTGAGCACGACCTACCGCAGTCGCACCGTGCTGATCTTCGCCATCCTCATGCCCCTGATCTTCACCTTTGTGCTGGGCAGCGTGATCGGCGGGCCGGCGCCCAATGGCGAGAGCCCCCGCTGGCAGATCGCGGTGGTCAACGCTGACGCCGGCGCCCTGGGCGAGACCCTGATCGCCCGGCTGGCTGCACATCCGGCCCTGGACGTGCAGGAGCAAAGCGAGACGCAGGCCCTGGCCGCAGTCAAGGCCGAGGAAATGACCGCAGCAGTGCTGATCCCGGCCGATTACAGCGCCGCCCTGTTGGCGGGCGCGGCCCCGGTGGTCGACTACATCGCCGGCAGCGAGGTGCGCTCCGCCCAATCGGTGCAGATGGCCGTGCAAGCCGCGCTTTCGGAAATGGATGGGCTGACGCAGGCCGCAGCGATCGCCACAGCCACGGCCGCGCAACTGGGCCTGTTCGACCAACCAGGCCAGGATCGGCAGGCCTATTTCCAGGAAGCGCTGGCGCTGGCGCAGACGCAATGGGCCGCGACCCCGCCCCTGACCGTGCACAGCGCCGCGGTCACCCGTATGCAGGCCGCGGATGATGTCCCGGGTGGCTTTGCCCAGAGTTCGCCCGGCATGTTGGTGACTTTTGCGCTGGTAGGGATCCTGAACGGCGCCATCGTCCTGATCCTGGAGCGGCAGCAGGGCACCCTACGGCGGCTGCTGGTGCTGCCCCTGCGCAAGAGCGCCATCCTCGGCGGCAAGCTGGCGGCGATCTTCATCGCCGGTCTGTTGCAAGCGGGCGTGCTCATCCTCTTCGGTCACTTTGTGTTTGGCGTGAACTGGGGGGCGTCGCTGCGCTTACAAGCGCCCCTGGCCTTGCTGGTGTTGCTGATCGGCTTTGTGTTTGCGGTCACCAGTTTGGGCATGCTCATCGCCGGGCTGGCCCGCACCTACGCCCAGGCCAACGCCCTGGCCAACATCCTCATGTACAGCGTGGCCGCGTTGGGCGGGGCCTGGTGGCCGATCGAGATCACGCCGGCGTGGATGCAGCGGCTGGCCCAAATCACCCCGACCTATTGGGCGATGCAGGGCTTTCACGATATCATCACCCGCGGCCTGGGCCTGCAAGCGATCCTCGGCGAGACCGCGGTGCTCTGCGGCTTCGGCCTTCTCCTCCTCAGCATCGGCGTCTGGCGATTCCGGTATGAGTAAATCGGACGATGGACGATAGACGATGGACGATGGACGATAAATCGTGTATATTTGCTTTATTTCTCATCATAAAATCTCAATACATCAATAAATCAACATTTAACCTTCAATCATTAATCATTAATCATTAATTCTCAGCGATCCATCGTCCAAAAACCATGCCCAACGCCCCCCGCGTCCGCTTCAACCGCGACACCTCAGAATTCAGCGGCCTGCTGGTGATCATCGTCGTCGGCATCGTCGGCGTCTCTTCCTATTTCGCGCAGGATCACCCCTACCGTTGGGTGGCGCTGGCGTTACTGCTGGCCCTGTTCGGGTTGGATGTGCACACCATGCGCAGCGGCTGGAGGCAGGCCAGCGCCAGCCTGGCGCACGGCTTCCTGGCCGCCAAGACCCTGATCATCGCCACACTGATGCTGCTGCCCCCCTACAATGGCATTTTCATCATCCTCTTTTTTGTGCTGGCAGTGGAAGCGCCTCTGCTCCTCTCCCAGCGGGGCTGGATTTCCTGGTTGCTGGGGCTGGTGCTGCTCAGTTTTCTGCTGCTGATCGTGCAAAGCGGCTGGCGTTCTGGCCTGTTGCAAGGGATGCTCTACGGGGCCGCATTCTACTTTTTCGCCAGCTTTGCCCTGCTCACACGGCGGGCGCAGACAGCGCGCGAGGAGAGTGAACGGCTGCTGGCGGAATTGCAAACCGCCCACCGCCGCCTGCAAGCCTATGCCGACCAGGTGGAGGAACTGACGATCGGGGCCGAACGGCACCGGCTGGCGCGCGAGATGCACGACGGGCTGGCCCAGACGCTCGGTTACCTCAAAATGCGCACTGGGCAAATCGCCCGGTGGGTCGAGGCGGGCCAGACCGATGCGGCCGCCGGGGCGCTCCGCGAGTTGGCCCAGACCGCGAACGATGCCTACCTCGACTTGCGCAGTGCGATCGATGGGTTGCGGCTCCCGGCGGAGGCGCAGAGTGGGGTGGACCTTGCCGACCGGCTACGCCGTCTCGTCGCTGCCTTCGAGAGCCAGAGCGGCCTGGTGGTCGAATTGGCGATCGACTCCGAGCCGCGCCTCTCTGCTCCGGCGGAGGCCCACCTGCTCCGGCTCGTTCAGGAATCGCTGGCGAACATCCGGAAACACGCCGCTGCCGATCGCGTTCTGGTCACTCTTACCGCCGCCGACGAACGTTTCATGCTGGTCATCGAGGACGACGGTCAAGGCTTCGACCCCGGCGAGGATGTGCCGGAGACACGCCATGGCCTGCGATCGATGCGTGAGCGGGCCTCCCTGCTCGGCGCGGAGTTGCAGGTCGTCAGTGCGCCGGAGGAGGGCACGCGGGTCTGCATCGAGTGGCCGGCTGTCGTGCAGCCGGCTCCTTCGGATTCCTGAGACGTGCCTTGATTGCTCGAGTGGGAGTGATTTGAGCGTAGACTTTGATCTTCGGATCGGTCGTTCTCTCGTTCCCGTCAAAGCCGCTGGGGAGTAGAGGCGACTGCTGGACACAGAGGCCTGAGAGAGAGATTCCATGACTCGCATCCGCATTCTCATCGCCGATGATCACACCCTCTTTCGCCGAGGATTGGCGAGCCTGTTGAACGAGGCCGGCGAGTTCCAGGTCGTAGGGCAGGCGAGTAGCGGGCCCGAGGCCGTGCGCCTGGCCGGCGATCTGCGGCCTGATGTGATCCTGATGGACGTTCACATGCCTGAGGGGAGCGGTGTGGAGGCGGTCGCGCGGTTGAAGCATAGCGCCCCCGCCGTGCCCGTTATCATGCTCACTGTGTCGGAAAACGACGAAGACCTGGTGAGTGCCATTCGGGCCGGCGCGCGGGGCTACTTTCTCAAGAATGCAGAGGTCGAAGAGCTCTACACCGCCATCCGGCAGGTCTGCCAGGGTCGGGCGGCTCTCGACAGTTCGCTCACCGAGGTGCTCTTCCGCCGCCTGGCCGATGCCCCCCTGTCTGCTCCTGAAGCCGATTTGCCCCTGAGCCTGCGTGAGATCGAGATCCTGACGTTGATCGCTGAAGGCTGCACCAACCGCGAGATTGCCGGGCGGCTGTCCGTCTCCGAGAATACGGTCAAGACCCACGTCTCCCGGATCCTCGAAAAACTGGAGGTCTCCAGCCGGAGTGAGGCGGTCCTACAGGCCCGTGCTCGGGGCTGGCTCTGATCCAATTGACCCCGTCCTCCGGCGGCCCAAGCGTCACCCGGCCCGCTCCCCCAACTTTCACCCTCACCGGGTGACGATGACTGCCTTCTCCGTTCACCCAGATTTCACGCCCGCCGGGCGATAGACACGCCCGCGCCCCTCTCCGTATACTCGACAGTATGACTCGGCTGACCGCGGAGCGCCCCCGGCGCATTCTAATTGCCTCAAGCCATTCGCTCTTTCGCGAAGGGTTGCGCAGTCTGCTGCAAGAACGCCAGCGAGCCGACATCGTCATCAACCTGGCAAGCAGCACGGCGTTAGCGGTGGCTGCCTTATCGGCGATGAGCCCGGACCTCGTGATCGTCGATTATGACGATGCGGGTGTGAAGCGCGAGGAGTTCCTGGCCCACTTCATCGAAGGCGAAGGGCCAATGCGGGTAATCCTGGTCTCACTGGAAGAGACTGGGCAAGTTACCGTCTACGACCGGCGCACGCTGCCTGTCTCGCAGATTGAGGATTTGCGGTTTCTGATTGCTGATTTGGAGTAGCGGGCAACGCATTGAAGAATTGAAGAGATGAGGGATTGGGGCTTGTATGGGCGCGAGTTCCAAGGTTGTCACCCTAAGTCTCCAATCCCTGAACTGCACGGAGAGCCGACATGAAACATTTCGTCATCGTGGCCGTGCTGGTACTCATCGTCACGGTTGGGGTCAGCGCGGCGCTGGGCAGCATCCCCCTCTTGCCGATCCAGGCCAGTGCCCAAGCCGTGCCGATTGACCACCTCTTCGGCCTGCACGTGAAGGTGATTTCGTTTCTCTTTGCCCTGATCGTCGTGTTCCTGCTGTACAGCGTGGTCGTCTTCCGGCGCCGGCCGGGCGACACGGGTGAAGGCGACCACTTCGAGGGCCACACTGGGCTGGAGATCATCTGGACGCTTGCCCCGCTGGCGACCGTGCTCTATTTCTCCTACCTGGGCGCGCAGGCACTGGCCGAGACCCGGCGTGTGGATCCGCAGGCGATGGAGGTCAAGGTGATCGCCTCGCAGTGGTCGTGGCGCTTTGAGTACCCCGAGTACGGCGTCACCTCCACCACGCTGAACCTCCCGCTTAATCGCCAGGTCTTGCTCAAACTCACCTCCACCGACGTGATCCACTCCTTTTGGGTGCCCGAGTTTCGTGTGAAGCAAGATGCCCTTCCGGGGGCAAACATGGCGCGGGACCTGCGGATTACGCCGACGCTGCTGGGCGAGTACAAAGTGCGTTGCGCTGAACTATGCGGGCTGTCGCACGCTTACATGGAGAGCCCGGTGGTGGTCATGGAGGCAGCGGCCTTTGACTCCTGGATCAGCGGGCAGGCGGGTGCAGTGCCTGAGAGCCCGGCGGAGCGGGGCAAGAAGTGGGCGGCTCAGTTCGGCTGCGCGGGCTGCCACTCGATTGACGGCAGCGTGGTCGTCGGGCCGAGCTGGAAGGGCCTATACGGCAAGCAGGAAACGTTGGCTGACGGGACGACGGTGCCGGTGGATGATGCCTATCTGCTCGAATCGATCCACGAACCAGGGGCCAAGATCGTCAAGGGTTTCCAACCCATCATGCCGAGCCTGGCGAGCCAGATGACCGACGAGCAGATCACCGACGTGATCGCGTACATCAAGAGCCTGAAATAGGATTGCAGATTGTGATCGCGGATTTGAATTTGCATTCAAACCGGCAGCACAATCCGGAATATTAAGTCGACCAGGGGGAGCTGCATGAAGATACTTTCATTGGGGATTGTTCGGGGACTCACCGCCCAGATCCTCGGCACCATCGTCGGGATGGTGCTGGTCGTCATTCTCCGGATGTTGCTGGGCCTGTCGGCCTGGAGCGGGGAGCCGGTCGCGGTCGGCGGGGCGTTTGTAGGTGTCATCGCCTTCATGTACGGCGTCGGGGCGCTCAGCGACTGGCTCAAGTGGGCCAACGGCGAAGAGACGCCGGAACATCACGAGGAGGAAGGCGACTGGACGCGCTACTTCGGCGTCTCGCTCGACCACAAAGTCATCGGCATCCAGTACGGCGTGACCTCGATCGCCCTGCTGGTGGTCGCCGGCTCGTTTGCACTCACGTTCCGCACCGAGTTGGCGCACTCCGGCATCCAGTTTCTCTCGCCCGCTCTCTACAACACCCTGATGGGCCTGCACGGGATCGTCATGATCGCGGCGATCCTGCTGGGTGTGGGCGCGATGTCCAACTACCTCGTGCCGCTGCTGATCGGCGCGCGCGACATGGCCTTCCCCCGGCTGAATGCCTTCGCCTACTGGATCAACGTGCCGGGGGCCGTGCTGGTCCTCAGCAGTCTCTTCCTGGGCGGTTTCGACACGGGGTGGACCGGCTACCCGCCGCTCAGTGCCCGCGCCCCACTGGGAATGCAGATGTTCTTCCTCGGCGTTTACTTCGTCGGTCTCTCGTCCATCCTGGGATCGCTGAACATCATTGTCACGACCCTGCGGATGCGCGCCCCGGGGATGACACTCTTCCGCATGCCGATCTTCGTGTGGGCGGCGTTCGCGACCTCCCTGATCGGTCTGACGGCCACGCAGTTGATCGGCCTGTCGTTCCAGATGGTGATGTTCCAGCGCCTCTTCGGCATGGGCTTCTTCGATCCGGCCAAGGGCGGCAACGTCATCCTGTTCCAGCATCTCTTTTGGTTCTACTCCCATCCGGCCGTCTACGTCTTCATTCTGCCCGGACTGGGCATTGTCAGCGAACTGCTGCCGGTCTTCGCCCGCAAGCCGCTGTTTGGCTACAAGTGGATCGCCATGTCGTCGCTGGGCATCGCGCTGGTGGGCTTCCTCGTCTGGGCGCACCACATGTTCACCTCGGGGATGGAGGAGTACCTGCGCGTGCCGTTCATGTACAGCACGTTGCTTGTGGCTGTGCCGACAGGGGTCAAATTCTTTAGCTGGGTCGGCACGGTGTGGCGGGGCAAGCTCTCTTTCGAGACGCCGATGCTCTTCGTGCTGGGTGCGATCGTCGTCTTCCTCTTCGGCGGTCTGACCGGGCCGCCCAACGGCACCGTAGCGACTGACCTCCACCTCCACGACACCTACTGGATCGTCGGTCATTTCCATAACACGATGTTTGGTGGTTTCGTCTACCCGTTCTTTGCCGCGATCTACTACTGGTTCCCCAAGGCGACCGGCCGCCGGCTGAACGAAACCCTGGGCAAGCTGCACTTCTGGTTGATGACTCCGGCATTCTGGGTGATGACGTTCGGCCAGATGTGGATCGGACTCCTGGGAATGCGGCGCCGCATCGCCGACTACGATCCGGCCCAGGGGTTTGACAATGTCCATTTGGTGATCACGATCGCGGCATATATGATCGCGCTGGCCGTCCTGATCTTTTTGATCAACCTGGTCCGAACGTTGCGGAGTGAGGCGACGGCCACAGCCAACATCTGGAACTCGCGCTCGCCGGAGTGGCAGATCCCGTCGCCGGCACCGGTCCACAACTACGAGCGACCATTTGCGGTGGTCGGTGAGCCCTACGACTATGGTTTGCCGGGATCGGTCTACGTGAATATGAACCCCGTCCCCATCGGGGACGATTGACCCCCCGAGCCCGCGCCCGCCTCGCCACTTGAAGCGCCGAGCAACGGGCGAGCCGGGCGGCGCAAAGGAGATTCGACGATGGACGAGTTCAAAAAAGCAGTGGAATTGAGAGAGGGCGTGAGTGTCTTGATCGTCCTCGCGGTGCTCACGGCGCTGGAATTTTGGATCGGGGCCGCGACGGGGTGGACGATGCTCTTGATCACGATCGCGTTGGTCAAGGCGGCGATCGTCATCCAGTACTTCATGCACTTGCCGCGCCTCTTTTCTGAGGAGGGAGGAGACCACTGATGGCTGTTGAGACTGCCGGCCGGGTCGCGACCCGCCACCGACACTACCCCACGCTGGTGGTTGCCCCAACCGTCAGCCGGGCCGACTACCAGTACCGGCTCCGCAACAACCGCCTTGGTCTGTGGCTCTTCATTCTCTCCGATTCGTTTGTCTTCGGGGGATTGCTGGTCACCCGGTTCTACCTGCTGGGTGGGCACCGGCCACATCTCGACCAGGTTTTAGGCTTGATTGTGACTTCGGTCCTCCTGGCGAGCAGTTTCTTCATGAACCGCGCCGAGACCTTGATCTCGAATGGGGACCGGCGGGGCTTCCTTTCCAGCACGTTGATCACGATGCTGCTGGGGATCGCCTTCCTCGTTGGCGTGATCGGCTTCGAGTGGCGCCTGGCGCCGTTCGGGCCGGGGGACGGGGCTCAAGGAGCAGTGTTCTATATGATGACCGGAATGCACGCCTTCCATGTCCTGAGCGGGGTGGCGTTCCTGGGGATCGTGTACCGCAACGGGCGCAAGGGTTGCTACTCGGCTGAGCGGCACTGGGCCGTCGAAGCGTGCGCCAACTACTGGCACTTCGTCGATGTGGTGTGGATTTTCTTCTACCCGGCGCTCTATTTGATCGGCACGGTGGCCGGGTAGCGTTTCTGCGGGGCGACCCCCGCCCGCGAGGATGTCGCCCTGGCCAACCAGGCGAGAACGCCGGTCAAGTCGGCGCCGGGGGCGCATGATCGGGGAGTTCCGAACTCTTCCGAGACTTCGGACGTCTGACGCCTTGACCGGCGCTCCAGGTCAAGGTGCAGTCCGATGCGGGCTGCCCTGGCCGAAAATAGAATTGTGCGTAGAGTAGCAAAGAAGAGAGCGAGATGCAGTCAAAGGTTCTGCGGCTGGGGCTGGCGGCCGTTGCCGTGGTAACGCTTCTGGCGGGCGCGTCAATGTTGATGGCCCAACCCTACACCTTCCACGGCTCGCTGATCAACCCGCCTATCCCAGCATCCGATTTCATCCTGACCGACCAACACGGGCAACGGTTCCGTTTGAGTGACCAGACCGGCCACGTGGTGCTTCTCTTCTTTGGGTACACTTCCTGCCCCGACGTCTGTCCAACGACGCTGACCAAGTTCAAGCAGGTCCACGCGCAACTCGGCGCCAGGGCTGACCGAGTGCGCTTTGTCTTCATCACGGTTGATCCGGAGCGCGACACGGTCGAGCGTATGCGCAACTACGTCGGGGCGTTTGATCCGGCCTTCGTCGGTCTCACCGGCTCCACGGCCGAGCTTGAAGCCGTCTGGCGAGCGTACGGTGTCTACCGGGAGAAGGGAGGCGAAGAGGGTGCGAGCGGGTATGCCGTGGACCACAGCACTCGCATCTACCTTGTGGACGCACAGGGACGCCTGCGCCTGACCCATCCGTTTAGTGAGACAGCCGATGACCTGGCGCAGGATACCGGTCACCTTGTTGAGGAGGACGCCCGGGCGGGCACTGCTCGACCGGCGGAGCCCCAGCCGGTGTCTATAGAGGGGGCGTCGCCAGTCGCAACCCTGGGTCAACTTCGGGTCCAGTCGGCGTGGGTGCGCCCTGGCGGCGTTGGCAACGTGACCGCCGCCTTCCTGACCATCGTCAACACCGGCGACCAGGCCGATGCACTGACCTCGACTCAGTCCGAGGTGGCCGAGACGGTCGAGATCCACGCAACCCAAATGGAGGGCGATGTCATGCGCATGCGGCCCATAGCGCGCCTCGAGGTACCGGCCGGAGGGCAGGTCCAGGCTGCCCCCGGTGGTCTCCATTTTATGCTTATCGGCCTGACCCGCTCTCTTGAGGTGGGGGAGCGCATTCCCCTCGTCCTGCACTTCGAGCGGGGCGGCGACGTTGTCGTTGAGGCCGAGGTGATCGCGCAATGAAACGGTGGTGGCGTTCGCTCGACGGCTTCCTGAGACACTCGCTCGTCGGGCGGCTGCTCTTCGCGCTCGTCATCGGTGTGGTGCTGGCATGGGTGCTGAGCGAGACGGCGTTTCACATCCTGAGCGACAGCGACAGCCGGGCGCCGCAGCGTATCGAGCTGGTCATCCCGGCGGGCACAGCCGAGCGGGTCGCGGCCGGCGAATCGGTGCCATCCATCCCGCCGGAGCTGGTTTTTGTCGTCGGCGATGTGCTGGTGGTGAAGAACGAAGACACGGCGAGCCATCAACTCGGCCCGGTGTGGGTGCCGCCCGGGGCGAGTGCCAGCCTGGCGATGGATCAGGCCAACGACTACTCCTACGCGTGCACCTTCCGGCCCAGCCGCTCCTTGGGCCTCACTATCCGCTCGCGAGCCACCGCGCTGACCCGCATCCAGGCGGTAGTCATGGCCGGGCCGCCCATGGGGATCTTGATGGCGCTCTATAGCTTCGTGCTCTGGCCCTTACGACCTGTACCTGATCGGCGGCCGGCGGAGCAAGTCAGGTTGCAGGGAACCGGGAGCAAGTAGCAGGAATGCTTCTGCATAGCGCCCCCGGTGCAAAGAGATCAGTGAGGTATTTTGCTACCTGCTGCTTGTTCTCCTGGCTCCAGTTGCAGTTGATGCAGCAGGAAAGGGTTAGAACGAGTTGAGACTTCTTTTCGGCCGGCAGTGGTGGTGGACGACGCTCCTGGTGATCGTGGCGGTCGCAGTCATGGCCCGGCTGGGCACGTGGCAACTCGACCGGCTGGCGCAGCGCCGGGCGTTCAATGCGCGCGTGAGCGCCCAGCTCAACCAGCCCCCGCTGATGTTGACCGCGGGGACCCTCGGGGTTGACCTGACCGAGATGGAATACCGGTCGGTGGTCGTCGCCGGCCGGTACGATCGCTCGCAAGAGGTTGCCTTGCGCAACCAGGTGTGGGGCAACCAGTTGGGTGTTCACCTGCTCACCCCGTTGGTCATCGAGGGGAGCGACCGGGCCGTCCTGGTCGATCGCGGGTGGATCCCCTTCGAGGATTGGCCGCCGAAGCAGGCGGACCAGTTTGCCGAGCCGGGGACGGTCGAGGTACACGGGGTCATCCGCCGCTCGCGCAGCCGTTCGGATTTCGGCGGCTTGTTCGATCCGGCGCCGCCGCCGGGTGAGCGCCGGCTGACCTGGACGCAACCCAACGTGGCGCTCATCGACGCCCAGGTCTCGTACCCGCTTCTGCCGGTCTACATCCAACAAGCGCCCGACCCGGCCTGGACGAGCCTGCCCTACCGCAGCCAACCGGAACTCGATCTGAGCGAGGGCCCGCACCTCGGGTATGCCATCCAGTGGTTTCTGTTTGCTGCGATCTTGGGGATTGGATACCCGATCTACGTCCGGCAGCAGAGCCAACAACGCGCCGCCCGGCCGGTAGCGGAGCGACAACCAGGAGAAGCGATAGAGTTTGGACGGAGGAATCACAATGGCGACCGGAATTGAAACCTCAGCCGTCACCACCACGCTGCCGCCGCGCCCGATCCCCACGGCTGCCGCGCTGCTCCGCACGCTGGTCGTGCTGTTCAAGCTTCGGATTGTGGCCTTGCTGCTCTTCGCCGGGGCCGGCGGTGCCTTCCTCGCCGCCGGCGGCTGGCCCGGCATC
>DOUV01000155.1 GCA_003520455.1 Chloroflexota bacterium
AGGGTTCACGTAGACAATACCCCAGCTCCCGTTGGTGGCGCGCCCCACGGCATCGCCGGTCACAAGACAACCGAGCCGGCCAATGGCCTGACCCAGCACCAGACCTGGCGCCGCCGTGTCGAAGAGGCGGCGCACGGGAAGCCTGCGCCGCCAGGCCACCAGGCCGCCCACCAGGGCCCCGCCGAGAATGCCGCCCAGAATCGCCAGGCCGCCGTTCTGAATCGCAAGAAGCTGGCCCGGATTGGCCGCGTAGAACTCCCAGCGGTCAAGCACGTGCAGCAGCCGCGCGCCGACAAGGCCCCCGCCAACGACCCACGGCACCAGGTCAAGCAGCGGGTCGGTCGCCAGCCCCTTGCGGCGTGCTTCTCTCAGGGTCAGCCAGACCCCGACGCTGAGCGCCGTCGCCACAGCCAGACCGTACCAGGAGATCATGAGCGGCCCCAAGTGGACCAGCATTGGATCGATGTTGATTGTGATCATTCAGCCTTGCTCCTGCATCGAGTGCAGGACCAACTAGCACCGCTGGTACGTACGGTATCTTTCGACGCGGAGATCATAGCCGACAAAGCTGAGGACTGGCTGAGACGCCGCTGATCGCTTCCTGAGCAACCGGCGTTATGGGTGCCAGCCGGTGGGTTCGGGGTCCGGCATGGCGGGCGGCGACGCGGCGGAGGATCGGTTGGACCTGATCAGCGGCGCTTTGCCGGCTGCGGTCTTGGGAATCGCCACCACGCGTTGTACGGTGACGCGCGGGACGAGCGCACCGTGGGCCGTCAGTGCCTCGCGCAATCGCGCCACGATCGTCTGGTCGGCGAGCCCGTCTCGAACGCCGCTGACCAGCACGGTCAGCCCATCATCGGCCTCCTGCACCACCTGCCAGCCGCTGGCCGGGATGATATCCAGGACGCGGCTGAACACCAGCGGTTGAATGGCAACCCGGCCGCCCGCCGAGGCCGGAAGAGAGAGGGTGTCTTCCTCCCGCCCCTGGACGCCCTCGACGACGGCAAAGGGCAAGCCACAGGGGCAGGTCTCGGTGGCCAGGCGGATGCTGTCATGTAACTCGTAGCGGATGAGCGGCTGCGTGCGGCTGAAGAGGGTCGTGACGAGCACCCTGGCGCCGTAGACGCCCGGCGGCACAGGGCGGTCCTGCTCGTCCACCACCTCAACGATGAGCAGGTCCTCGAAGAGGTGCAGGCGCCGGCCCGCTGCGCACTCGGCAGCCATTTCGGCGGTTTCGGTGGCAGCGTACTGGTTGAACGGGGGATGGCCCCAGGCGGCCTCGACGCGCCGCCGCGTCTCTTCGGTGAGCACCTCGGAGCTCGTGAACACGAGATGGGGCCTAATTTGGAGGCGACCGGCGAGTTGCTCGTCGGCCAGGATGCGTGCCATCGAGGCATAGGCCACCAGCATCTCGGGCTGCCAGGCGTTGAGCTGCCGGACGATCTCCGGCAAAGGCTCGCTGGCGGCCAGGCGCAACGCCGGCATCCACCAGCTCCGCAGCGTTGCACCCACCTGCGCCGACATGTGCCAGGGCGTTGTCGAGGCGACGGAGGCCATTTTCATGCGATGAGTCAGGCTTACGCTCACGCCGGCCCATTCGTGGGCCCGCGCGAAGGAAGCCAGAATCGTCGTCCACTCAGAACGGTCAAAGAGGAACACGCCAGGGTGGCCGCTGCTGCCCGAGGTGGCGTTGACCCAGTAACGATTCAGGTAGCGTTGTCCCTCCTTAAAGCTCGCCAGGTGCCCGCGCACCTCTGCCAGGCGAACGGCCCGATCCGTCACCAGCTCGTCGAAGTGTTCCATCACCATCGCCTTGGTGAGTACGGGCAGCTCCGCCAGCGGGCGGTCGGTGAGCCCCCGATGAAACTTCTGGTAGAAGGGCGAGCGCGCGTAGGCGTATTCGCGGAGACGGCGCAGCGCCTCCACCTGGTGGGCCTCCAATTGCTGGTGTGGCCAACGCTCCCGCTGACGCAACTGCCATAGCGTTGCCAGGAGTTCCAACATTATCCGGGTATTCACAGCCGCACCTCCGTACCGCTGACCAGTCCCTCCGGCCAGACGTGATCCCAGCGTAGCGTCGTCGGGTGGGCGTGAACAGCGTCAAACTCCCTGTTCGCGCCACGTGGTTTCCGTGGATTTGTGCGGAGGGTAACCAGGTCGTTCTACGTGGTGGCGGTCGCCGGAGCCGGAGTAGATCGCCGAGCGGGCGGCCTTCGTGCGTGGCGCGTAAGCAGCATGGTATACCGGCCGGTCGCACGGCCGCCGACAAGGCGCAGACCGAGGTGGCGAGACCGCATGGCGTGGTTGCTCACCGGGATGAGAATACTGCTCGCCCTTGATCGAGCACCTCCACGTCAAAAGGATAGTGGTACATGTTGCTCGCCGCGGCGATCACCGTCGTCAGATCACTGGCTTGGAGGCTGTGCGGGTCGTACACCGCCATCACGAGGGCATCTTCGAAGAAGACCCTCGCGGTGAGGACGCCATCGAGACGCAACAGCTCGTCCCGCACCCGCCTGGCACAGCGCGGACACTCCATCCCCCAGACGGCCAGGTAGGCGACCAGGGCGGCTGGCCGCGCGCGGTGGTCGCATGCGCGCTCTGCCTTGGCGCCGGGTTGGCGCGTGTCTTCGCCCACAAGCGATTGTTGCTCGTTCATGGCGCCGATCGACCTTTCTTCAGCCGGCACGATCACGCCGACATGTATCTCTACTCTGCCAGGCCCGCCTGAGATCGGGCTGAGGCCAGGCTGACGATTGGCTGAGGGCCGTCACTACTTTGATTCCCCGGTGCCGTCTTGATTTGCGGCTGCAGCGACACCCAACCAACATCCGGCCTACACATCGTCTTCACACCGGGCTGGTATCATACGGCTAGCAGTCAACGGAGACTTCCGAAGTCTTCCGAGACTTCGGAAGTCTGACGACAGCTCCGGCCGGACGTCAAAGGAGACACCCATGCAAATATACACGCGCACCGGCGACAAGGGCACGACCGGTTTGGTTGGCGGGCAGCGCGTCAGCAAAGATGCGCCCCGCATCGAGGTCGAGGGGGCGGTGGACGAGTGCGACGCGACGCTGGGTCTCGTTCGCACGCTGCTCGACGAGCCTGAGTTGGGCCAGCGACTGGCCTGGATCCAGAGCGACCTCTTCGTCGTGGGCGCCGACCTGGCCACGCTCCACGTCGAGGGTCAGGTCGCCGCGGCCTGGGTGCCGCGCGTGCAGGCCGAAGACGTGACGCGGTTGGAACGGTG
>DOUV01000471.1 GCA_003520455.1 Chloroflexota bacterium
GGCGTGGAAGCGGTCTGGACGCCGGTGGACGGCACCGGCGCGCTGGTACGCATCGATCCCGCCACCAACGGTCCGGGCGACGTCATCACCGACCGGCCCAACATGTCGGGCGGCGGGGATGCGCCGCTGCTGGTCGCCTTCGGCTCGGTCTGGGTGATCGACTCCAACGAGGGCCGGCTGCTGCGCGTTGACCCGGCCGGTGAACAGATCGTGGCCGCGGTTCAGGACCTGGGGTATGCCGAGAAAAAGGAGGGGGATTCCCGGGAAATCCTGGCCGACGGGCCGGTCGCCCTGGGAGCCAACGAACAGGGCCTGTGGGTGCTGAGCGATGTGGCCAACACAGAGGCTTCAGCGTCTAACGTCGTGGGGGGTGGCGCCCTCTTCTTGATCGATCCCGCCTCCAACCAGGTTGTGCAGCGCATCGATCTGAAGGCCGAAGCCGATAAAAGCCTGGACCCGGCCCTGGTCCTGGTCGACGCCACCGCCTGGTTTGTCGAGATGAGCAGCGGCTACATCGTGCGGGTCGACCTGGTGACCGGCGAGGAGATTCGCATTCTGCCCCTGAACCGGCCGCTCACCCCCACGGGCATTGCCGCCATCGGGGATCTGATCTGGGTGGCCGGCGAGAGCTTCGGCGGCGATCCGTCGTACGGACTCTTTGGCATCGACCGGCAGGCCATCACAGCCCTGCTGGAGCAGGCGAAATAGAACCCGCGAAGCCAGCCTGATACCCTGTTCCCGGAAAACCATCCATGCAAAAACCGACCGTCCGTCACGAACACCTTTTTCTTATTCGCATTTGGCCCCAAATCGGTCCGGAAAACACCGCATCCGGCTGGCGCGGCTCGGTGCAACACGTGGCTTCCGGCCAGCGGCTCTATTTCGCGACATTCCAGGACCTGAACGACTTCATCTCCTTAAAGACGGGCCTCTCGCCGCCCCGCGAAGGGGCAACGAATGGCCCCCCTCCTGCCCCATAATGTTTTGAGGCGCTTGTTGGTTTGGGCGTGAAGTGGGGCGCGCTGAGTGCGCCCGCTTCACCCCTGCCTCCACATGAGCCATAGTGTGATCCCGACGATCTTTGGAAAAAACCCTCTATTCCTGCCAATCCAAGGAGGTTAGCCCCATGTTCCGCTCAAGATTGACGAAGGGGACGATAGCTCTCGTCACAATGTTCTTGTTTGGGCTCTTCGGCGCCTGGGGGACACAGGCCAGCCAAAGCGTAGAGGCCGGCCCCAGGACGGATCGCACCGAAATACAAACCCAGCCCCTCGCTGACCAGGACGCCGGCAACACAAATCCGATCGCCCTTTACTCCCCCGACTCAACCTGGACGACTTGCACGCCCGCCCGGGTAGGCGTGTTTACCACCCGGATTCATATCAAATGCGCGGCGGCGGTCGGAGGAATCTGGTATTTTGCTGTCGCCACCACAGATGATGCGCATGCAGCCCGAGTGCTGAGCCTGTTGAACACTGCCCTGGTGACCGGCAGGTCGCTGGTGATTCTCTACAATCCGAGCGACACAACCGGCGGTCCGCCGATCGGCTGTGCGGCCAACGATTGTCGTCTGCTTCTGGCGCTGGAGTTATACTGAGGGTTCGGCACTCATGAAAACCATGCATACAATACCTCGCGCGACCTTACTCGTGATGCTGCTGGCGTCGCTCACAGGTTGGACAGTGGGGTGGATGAGATTGGATGCAACCCCTGTCCAGGCGGCACTCTACTGGTTTCACGGCGTGCGCAGCAAGGAGATCACGGTATGCTTCGCCGGAAACGCCGTGGACGCCCGGCCAGATCGGGTGCGGGAAATTGTAGGCCATCTGCAGCAATTCGAATTCGTGGCCAATATCCGTTTTCTCACGTTGGATGGCGTTCGGATCAAAGACGCCGCCGCAGCGGGAGGCGATATCCACAAATTGGCCTGTCCGGCGCCGACCTGGGTCAACGGCAAGCACTCCTACAATGGCGACATTCGTGTCGCCTTGTTGAACACCGACGTTCCGGTCGACCCACCGGGCATGGTTCCCGGCGTCGGCTGTACCCAGGCCCGGGTGGGTTCAAGTTGGTCAAATCCGCCCGATGAACTGGATCTCAAGCGCCCCTGTCAGTACAATCTGAAATTAGGGGATGACGATCTGGACATGACCGTGGACCCCCCTGGCACCCATACCGGCACACCTTGGCTGAATCACACCCTGCACGAATTTGGCCACGCACTTGGTTTGTCGCATGAACACGCGCGCGTGGACGAAAACGCTTCGTGCGTCTATACCCTCCACGATGAGTATCACACGGCAAACACCGGCTACATCACGCCTTACGACAAGAACTCGGTTATGCATTACCGGTTCTGGCCGAATGAAACCCCGCAGTGCGTCCAGACCGGTTCCAACTACAGCAATGCCGGCTTCACGGCCTACGATGGGCTTGCCTTACACCTCATGTACCCTGAGGATGTACGGGTAGCCGAATTCATTGGCAAAACGGTGGTGCGTGTGGGCGAGCCGGTCGCTCTCCAGTCAACGTTGACTCAACGGGGCGCCACCAGCTTTGCAGTGAACAACTTTCAGTGGCGCGTCGACGGCGTGCTCAAAAGTACGTCCGACAGTCTGAATCTCACGTTTGCTGCGCCCGGCGATCACACCTTACAGTTGAGTTATAACGATTTCCTTGACCGGAACTACAGTTACTCAGGGACCATACACGTGCTCGAAGCCGCAACTTTCGATGCACAGATGGCTGCCGTGCAACAGGCGCAGTTGTCCATGGTGATGTCCGGTATCCCTGCAAATTCTATCTATCTACCCGTAGTCCCGCGTTGAAACTCTGCATCCGCTGGTCAATTCAGCCCGGCGCCATCCTCTGTGAGGATTGACTGTTGCGCTTCTATCGGTCGTCCGCCGGGGCGGCCCTTCCTGCATGCAATCCGGCCAGCGCCTCTGTTGCTCTTCCTCCGGCTGACGGCACCGCGCAGGCTGGGGAGCATGGCCACGATTGCGGCAGTCGCACCGGGAGCGCGGGCCCTTGGTGAACCGCTACCGCGAGGGCGAGCACAACGAAGGCGGCAGTGGCCTGACGACGGTCGAGTTGATGGGCGCCAATGAGTAGTTGCAGGTTGCAGGTTAAGGCTTGCAGGTTGAGGGTCGTAGGTCCCCAGCGACAGCGTCCGGGGATTGGAAGGCGCGGCCCTGAGCTGGTCGAAGGGTTGCAGGTTCGGTCTCCGTGAAGGCCGGACAAACGACGGCGCCTGTCAGGAGCTACCTCGTAGGGCCTTTCAGAGGACGAAGCTGGGGATTTGCAGACGCGTACGCGCCCATAAATCCCCAACCTCGTTGCTTGAGTTGCACTTTTCCACTTGCATCCGACCACCCGCGTGCCCGGAGGGGCACGCCCGGCCACCGGCCCCCAGCCGCGATTTCAATCGCCCGGCTACCCGCCCGGCTCTGGACAGCGGTTGGCAGATTCAACTGGGCACGTGCAGAGAGAGCGTGACGCCCGGCGCCGGCCACCAACTGGAGAAAGCAAGGCAATAAAGTAATGTTCTTGTATCCAAGTATCATAAAAAGTACGAAAGTACAGGTATAAATCCTTGATCATGTGCTTGAAAAGTCCTCAAAGTCATGCTATATTTCGTTTGGCCAGTAGTGGGGGAATTCATCGCTGAGGGCCTCGACACATTGTTCCACCCTCACTGGCCCGTGTTACTGCTGAGTGGTCGCTGCTTATGCCACCCCCTTAAAGGGCCTGGCTTTCCCTGCTCTGCGTGACTGCCGAGTCGCGGTCATATTCCCACGCAGGAGCTCGCCTGATGCCGCCTCTGTCTACGAAGATCCGTCGATCCCTCCTCGCCCGCGTTCGGTGTTTCTCAGTTCTCCCTCCACGCTGGGTATTCGCGGCCGGGCTCTAGATTGGACTTTGGACAACGTCAGTTCGCTCGACTCGCGTCGAGCGATGGAATGACCTTGACAAGTGAACGTTTGGGCCGATTTCAAGCCGCTTTGGGCTGTTTTTGACCTTTTTTGATGACAGGTTGGCGTTTCCGTGGCGCCAAGCGGATCCCTTTGGCCCGGCCTGGCGAATTCCCCCGGCGTTTGGGTGGTCGGGCGGGTGTCCCAATCTGGCGAATACTGCGCTCCCAGTCCCGCTGGACCTGGCTGGGGGACGCGACACCCGCGGCGCGTGACGGTAGCTACCGCTCCCAGGGGCGGGGGCGCCGGCCGGCTCAGTCGCGGGCCAACCAGAGGTGTCCCGTCGCTGGCTGGACGAGGGCCAGCCAGTGCTCCTCGTGCTCCCCGTCAGGGGTCTGAGACAGCGTGCGGGCCAAGGGGCGGGGGACCGGCACCCCATCCGTCCCCAGGAGCCAGAACTTCCCCGGCGGCGGAGCGGGCCCAGAGCGCCCGATGAGCCGCGTGACCGCCTGGTCCCAGGTCTGGCGTTCCTCGTCGGCTGTTTCGGGAAGGCTGACCTGGAAGAGGGTGTCAATGGCGTCGCTGATGCGGCGATCCTCCCGGCGGAACAAGGGACTCAGGCTCAGTTCCACCACGGAACGGGCATTGGGACTGCCGCAGAGGGCATCCCGCAAATCCAATCGCGCATCATGGCGCGCGGCCAGGAGTTGGTCCAACTCCTGGCGAACCTGTTGCCGTCGGGATATGGGCTCTTGGGTGTCCATACCCCAACTATGCCACAGATTGGCCTCATTGGTAAGGTCCAAGCTCAGATGGGCAGATTTGTCCAAAGTCCAATCCTCATACCAATCGTGTTTTCAAAGACCATGAATGCTCGACGTTGTCTACAGGCGGACGCCGTCCGCCCCTACCGGTTTCTTCTTGCTGTAGGTCCGCACGGCCTGCGCCCGCACCGGCTGGTCTGCAACCTTGCCGGCCTCCCAAGCCACAGTTGCTATAACGCGCCGCCAGGCTGCAAACGCCTGGGGGCGCGTCAGGACCAGGCGCCGGGCACACGGGCCGCCTGCCCATAGTTTGGGGGACGTGCCCTGTCATCAACCCAACCGCAACCAGAAATAAACCGGCCGCTCGGCTACCGCCGTAAAGCCGAGGCGCCGGAGCAGGTGATAGGCCCCCAGGTGACGGGCGGTCTCGACTTCCACCCGCTCGGCCCCATCGGCCCTGAGCGTCCGGAGCACCAGAAGGATCAGCGAATGCCCGAGCCCCCGCCCCTGATGCTCCGGCGCTATAAAAATGTCGTCGAGCAACCCAAGGGAGGGGGAGCAGCGCCGAACCAGAATCGCACCGATGGGCGTGCCGGTGAAGAGCATCGTCAGGCTGGCGCCGCGATCCACGGGTGGCCCCTCGATGGTCCCGGCGGCGAAGTCCGCCAGGCGTCGCTCGACATCCTCGGGGCTGACCGGCAGGAGTTGGTTGTCAATCGTGCCGGCGTTGGCCGAGAGGGCCGGGCGTACCAGATCGGGGACGTGGGCCGGAACGAGCGGCGTGGCGAGGTAGCCATTGGGCAACAACGGCGCGGGTGCGGCGAACGCGGCGAGGTCGCGCGCCATCGTCAGCCGCTCCAGGCGGTCGAAGC
>DOUV01000370.1:0-8458 GCA_003520455.1 Chloroflexota bacterium
GGAGGAGGAGGAGGAGGAGGAGTACCTACAGATGAGCCTCATTCTGAAGAACAGCAACCTGATCGACGGGACCGGCCGGGTCGTGCCAGACGCAGTGGTGGCCACCGCGGGCTCGAAGATCGTCGCCGCCGGCCCAGCAGCGGAAGTGCACCTCCCCGAGGACGGGGCCGAGGTTATCGACCTCCACGGGATGACGATCATGCCCGGGCTGATCGATCTCCACGTTCACCTCCACGGTCAGGGTGAAGCCGACGAGGTCACGCGCATGCGCCTCTTGACCGAGACCGATGCCTACCAGGCCGTCATTCTGGCGGAGAATGCCCGCCGGACGATCGAGGCCGGCTTCACCACGATCCGGGACATGGGGGCCCCCAAGGATATCAACATCGATCTGAGCCGGGCCGTGCGCGATGGCATCCTCAAAGGTCCCCGCATCATCCCGGTCTGCACGATTGACATGACCAAGCTACCGGGCGCTTTCGACGTGCACGGCACGCGCGGCAACGTGACCGGGCCGGTCGAGGCCCGCAGGGCCGCCCGTGAGAAAATCGCCGCCGGCGCCGAAGTCATCCACGTCAAGGCTACAGGCGCTCTCTATGGGAAGTTCGGCCCGCATACTCTGATCCTGAGCGTCGAGGAGATGCAGGCCGCCATCGAGGAGGCCCACAAGCTTGGTAAGCTGAGCACAGCCCACGCTTGCGGCGCGGCGGGGATGAAGAACGCCGTGATCGCGGGGGTTCAGTGCATCGAGCACGGGCAGTGGCTCTATGCTGACGACGAATTGGTCCAAATGATGGCCGAGCGTCGCGTAGGTTGGGTTCCCACATTAATGAATAACTTCGTCAAGCTCGCGAAGCTGCGCGAGGCTGAAGCGATCGGCACAAAGTCAGGGTTGGCTGACTATGTCGAGAAGCGCGTGGTCCATATGGTTGAGCCACACCGGCGGAGCTTCGAGCGAGCGATGGAGGCCGGCGTCCCCGCACCGATTGGAAGCGACTGCGGTGCGCCATTTACACCCAATGGGACGAACGCACTTGAGCTCGAGATGTATGTAAAGTACGGGGCAACGCCGATGCAGGCCATCGAGGCAGCCACCCGGGTGGCGGCAGAGACACTGCAGATCGACGACCAGATCGGAACGATCGCGCCTGGAAAGGAGGCTGACCTGATCGTCGTCAGCGACGACCCACTCCGAGACATCCGCATCCTGCAGAACCACGAGAACATCTGTTTGGTCATTAAGGGCGGCAAGATCCTTGTAGATCGTCGCAACTCAGCACACCCATCCTGACTTCCGTTGTCCTCGGGATATCGAATTCTTCGGAGGGGATCATCGGCGTCACCGTTCGAGTGGGCAAGAGAGGAGGCGCCAATAGAACACAACAGCGATTCAGCCAACCGTAGACCGGTAAGAGACCCCACGGGGGGAACGGAACTACATACCATAAGGAGGAGGCTCGAGGAGCCCAGGAGGGGATTCATATGACAGACCATCGAATCACTTACCGCAGACTGAGTCGGAGGAAATTCTTGACGATTGCCGGTTCCAGCGCGGCGGCGGCCTGGTTAGCCGCCTGTGCTCGCCAGGCTGGTCCACAAGTCGCGGCTCCGGCCGTCACCCCCACCAGGACTGATACAGGACTCGCAACGGTGGCTCCGTCTTCAGCCGCACCGCTGACTGGCAAGGGAACGGGCATTGCAATCTTGGCATCGGGCGCCGAGGCCGATCCTTGGGATCCAGCCTTGGCAACCAGGGCGACGTCCGCCCAGATCATGTACAATATCTACGACGCTCCGTTCCGCTTCGAGGGGTGGGACTTGGTCAACTGGCTCGCGGAGAACCACACTTTCTCCGAGGATGCCAAAACCCTGACTGTCAAGCTCCGTGAGGGAACCAGGTTCCACGATGGTACGGAGATGAAAGCTTCTGACGTCGTCTTTTCGATGAAGAGGATGATCGAGATGCAAGGGCCGATGAGCCTGTTATGGACTGGCATCGTTGAGCCCGACGGCATCACGACGATCGATGATTACAGCTTTAAGATTTCGGCGCTACAGCCCTATCTCCCCTTGGTGGAGACGCTCGCCTGGGTGTACGTGCTGAACGAGAAGCAGGTCATGGCTCATGTCGAGGGGGACGACTACGGCACGAACTGGCTTGGCCAGAACGACGCCGGTTCGGGCCCCTTTATGGTCAAGGAGGTCCAGCCGGGCGAGCGGGTACGCTTTGACCGGTTCCCGGATTTCTGGGGCGGTTGGGGGCCCAAGTACCTCGACGGCTGGGTCTTCGAGGTGATCCGTGAGCCCGCAACCATTCGCCTCGCGATGCAGACCGGTCAGGCTCACGCCGTACAGTTGTGGTCGATCGACGTCGACTCCCACGAGACGATTCGCGACACGGGGGCGACCGATATGTTCGATTACCCGATCCCCAGCATCGTCTGCATCAAGATGAACAACCAGAAGTGGCCAACCAACAACAAGGACTTCCGCAAGGCGATGGCCTACGCCTTTGACTACGACGCCGTCATCCAGGGTCTCCTGAAGGGTGAATCTGATTACGTCTTCGGACCCTACCCGAAGGGCTTCGAGTTCTGGAAGAGTTTCGAAGGGAGCGACATGCTTTATCGGCGGGATCTCGACCGGGCGCGTCACCACCTCGAGCAATCCGGTTTCGACCCCACGAGCGAGAGTCTCAAGTACAACTATCGAAGCTTCGATCCGACCCAGCGGGACTACGGTCTGGTCCTCCAGGCCAGCCTGAAGGAGCTCGGCGTCAATGTCGAACTGGAGGGTCTCACCGGACCGGAATTCGCCGAACGACAGAAGAATCCTGAGAACGCCGTCCACTTCAACCGGATCTCAGGGCGCGGCCTCATGTCCGATCCCGACTTCTACTGCCGCGAGTTTTTCTACTCCGGCACCTGGGAGGGCAAGACGGGGTATTGGGCCACGATGTCGTTCTACAAGAACGATAGAGTGGATGAACTCCTCGATGAGGCCCGGCACGGGGCCGACCAAGAGGCCCGCCAGAAGATGTATGAAGAGGTCCAAGACAACATCTACGACGACGCCCCAGACATCTGGGTCGATCAGCAGCGCTTCATCGTCTCGATTGCTAAGAACCTGAAACGTTTCGAGCCGAAGCCACTGGGCGGGAATCCCATCGGTTTCTATCCCATGTACTTTGAAACGGGTGGCACGAGCTGAGATATAGAACTGGCAGAGGGCTGCAGTGGGTGGCAAATCTGCTCGCTGCAGCCCGCACAGCGGAGTTGGCAGCATGAGGGTCCTGCGTTTTATCACCAAGCGGCTGATCTTGCTGATCCCAATCCTGATCGGCCTGGTTACGGTCACCTTCTTTATCTCGCACATCCTGCCGGGCGACCCAGTCACGTTAGCCGCCGGAGAGGCAGCGCCGCCGGAGACAGTCGAGCGCTTGAGGCGTGAGTTCGGCTTCGATCAGCCCCTGTGGGTCCAATACGGCCGATTCTGGAGCCACCTCGCCCACGGAGATCTTGGTCGATCGCTTTTAACCCGTCGGCCGGTCACGGAGGATATCATCCGGTTCTTCCCAGCCACGCTCGAGTTGGCCATCGTCGCCCTTATCATTGCGGTGCTCGTTGGGGTCTCTTCTGGCGTCGTCTCTGCCGTTCGCCAGGGGGGATTCCTCGATCATGCGCTTCGGGTGCTATCCATCTCCGGTGTGTCCTTGCCGCGATTCTGGCTGGCCCTCCTGCTCCAAGTGCTGGCTTTTCAGACTGGGCTTCTCCCGATTTCCGGCCGGATTGATACCTTTATCCCGCCACCTCAGCAAATCACCGGGCTCTACCTGGTAGATAGTCTTCTGACAGCCAATTGGGCCGCTTTCTGGAGCAGTGCCGCCCACATTATCCTGCCCGCCTTGAGCATGGCCTTTGCGATTATCGGCCTCACTCAGCGCATGACTCGAGCGAATATGTTGGATGTACTAACTCAAGACTATGTCTTGAATGCGTACGCTGCGGCGGGGCTTCCCCGGACGATCGTGAACTTCAAGTATGCTCTCAAGAGCGCGCTCATCCCGGTGGTCTCACAGGTCGCCCTGAGTCTCGGCTTCCTGCTATCGGGCTCGCTGCTCGTAGAGACAGTGTACAACTGGCCTGGAATCGGGCTCTATATTGTGAACGCTGCCAACTATAATGACTACCAGCCAGTGATAGGCGGAGTCATCCTGACCGGTGTAATCTTCGTGATGGTGAATCTGATAGCCGACATCCTCTACACGGTCCTCGATCCCCGTATCGAGTACGGCAAGGTCACGTGATATGCGACGCGAGGGCGCTCTCGTACGCGAATGCGCCTGCTCACTGTAAAGCTAAGGGAGTACATGATGGGAGTGGCGCCCAGAGGGCAATCTACATTAGAGATGGGGACAGCTGTTGCGCCGACCAGGCCTCGTCGGATTCTGGCCCTGTTCCCAGAAGAGAGTCAGGAGAAAATCGCCATCTTTTTCGGCAACCCGCTCTCGATCTTAGGACTCGCCCTGGTCCTCTTCTGGATATTCGTGGCAATATTCGCCACCAGTCTGGCGCCATACCCGCAAGAGGGCGGGGCAGTCGTGAATCTTCTGAACCGTCTGAAGCCACCGTCCCCGGAGCATCTTGGCGGCACCGACCACCTGGGAAGAGACGTGCTGAGCCGCGTCATCCTTGGTTCACGGATTTCGATCACCGCCGGCATTGTTCCGATCTTCCTGTCGCTGCTCATCGGCGTCCCACTGGGAGCGGTGGCCGGTTATTACGGTGGCAAGATCGATATGGTCATCATGCGCGGTGCCGATATCTTCCTGGCTATGCCTCGCCTGATTCTCGCGATCGCGATTACGGCGGCGCTCGGCCGGTCACTCGTGAACGCTATGCTCGCCATCGCGATCGTCTCCTGGCCTTACTATGCACGGGTCATCTACGGCCAGGCCCTCTCGTTGAAAGAGCGGGTCTTCGTTGAGGCGGCGCGAGGTCTGGGCGCCTCCAAGTGGAAGATCATTTGGGATCATATCCTGCCCAATTCGGTCTCAACTATTATCGTCATGTTCACCACCGACCTGGGTTTTGGAATTCTGACCATGGCTAGCCTCAGTTTCGTCGGGATGGGCGCTCAGCCGCCCAGTCCCGAGTGGGGGCTGAACATTAGTATCGGCCGCGCGTTCATGCCTGAGAAGTGGTGGATTACGTTCTTTCCAGGGATGGGGATCTTCACACTTGTACTCGGTTTTAACCTGATCGGCGATGGCCTGCGAGATGCTCTTGATCCCCGCACGAGGACACGCTGATGAACGTAAGCTCTGCTCGAGACAATGCGCTTCTTGAAATCATAGACCTGAGAGTGCAGTTCCGTACCTGGAGGGGTACGGTTCAGGCGCTCGAGAGAGTCAGTTTGCGAGTCGCCCGCAACGAGATCGTGGGGCTGATCGGTGAAAGCGGCTCTGGAAAATCGGTCACCGGTCTCTCGATCCTGAACCTCTTGCCGGCTCCGCCCGGCATCGTAGGCGGTGAGATCTGGTTCGAGGGACGCAACCTGCTCAGTCTGCCGCAGCAAGAGTTGGAACGTATCCAAGGCAAGAAGATAGCCGTAATCTCGCAAGATCCTCTTTCTTCGCTGAATCCGGTCTTTACAGTCGGGGAGCAACTCATTGACGCGATCCTCTGGGCCGATCTTGTAGAAAGTGATCCCGCCTATGCCTCAATCCTCAAGCTGGTTGACAGGTGGAGCCGGGCAGGGCGGACGCGAGTGAAGCGGGCTCAGGAGCGGGCCTGTGAGCTCCTTGCGCAGGTGGGCCTGCCGTCCCCCAAGCGGCAACTGCGCGCCTATCCTCATGAGCTCAGCGGTGGAATGCGCCAGCGGGTCTCGATCGCGATCGCTCTCAGTAGCAAGCCGACATTGGTCATCGCCGACGAACCAACAACCGCTCTCGATGTGACGGTACAAGCCCAGATTTTGAACCTCCTGAAGGAACTGGCCGTCTCGCACGGCCTTTCCATGCTTTACATCTCGCACGATCTTAGCGTCGTCGCTCAACTCTGCGACCGGGTGGCCGTGATGTATGCCGGGCAGATCGTAGAACATGGTAGCGCCGAGCAGCTTTTCCAGAACCCGCAGCACCCCTATACGCGGGCTCTGCTCCAGGCGGTCATAGAACATAGGGCGGGCGAGTTCCTGGAGATCCCCGGCGAGGTCCCCGACATGGTAGCGCCGCCGTTGGGATGCCATTTTCACCCCCGCTGCCCTCTGGCGCAGGCCCTCTGTCAGCAATTCGAGCCGGAGCTGGAGGAGATCGAAGCGGCTCACTGGGTGGCTTGCCCCCCCGCTTTGGAGAGGGCCAAGCCTGGACATCACGGTTGGGCTACGGTCCTCCGTGCCGATGTGGACCAGTCGGGTCCACCCGATGGGGATCGCTCTTCGTACCAGGCTAAACAGAGCCCCGCCTGGGTCGCTTCTTCAAGTGAAGCCAGTGATTGAATTGGGGGCAAACCGTGGCTGACGTGCTACTGCGTGTGACCGATCTCAGAAAGTATTTCCCAATCCGAGGCGGCTTTTTCGATCGCGTTCAGGGGTGGGTGAAAGCTGTTGATGGCGTTTCGTTTACCCTGGAGAAGGGCAAGACCCTGGGGCTGGTTGGTGAATCGGGCTGCGGGAAGACAACCCTGGCTAAGCTTATCGTGCGGCTGTTACACCCCGATTCAGGGAGGATCGAGCTCAACGGGATCAATATTCTTGAGCTTGATCTGGAGCAGATGAAGCGCATCCGAGCCAACGTGCAAATGGTCTACCAGGATCCCCGTTCGTCTTTGGATCCTCGAAAGACGGTTCGGGATGTGGTGGCAGAGGGTTTGAGGGTTCATCTCCGAAATAATGGGCAACAGATGGATGAAAAGATCCGAGCGGCGTTGAAAGCTGTTGGCCTCAGCCCCAAAGATGCCTTGCGCTATCCCCACATGTTTTCTGGCGGGCAGCAGCAACGCATCGGTATTGCCCGTGCTTTGGTGCTCAACCCCTCGGTCATGGTGCTGGATGAACCGACCTCCGCCCTGGATGTCTCAGTGCAAGCTAAGATTCTGAACCTGCTCAAGCGGCTTCAGAGCGAGTTCAATCTCACCTACATTCTCATCTCCCACGATATGCGCGCCGTTCGGTCGATGGCCGACACGGTCGCAATCATGTACCTGGGCCGGATTGTCGAGCAGGGGCCAACCGAACGGATCTTTCAGAATCCGATTCATCCCTATACGCAGGCGCTCCTCTCCGCAGTGCCAGTGCCCGATCCAACAAAATCCCTGAATGATCTGATCCACGTCACCGGCGAGGTGCCGGATCCTTCCAAGGTGCCATCTGGGTGCCGATTCCATCCGCGCTGCCCCTTGGCCCAGCCGGAATGCCGACAGTTCGAACCGCCGCTTGTAGAGGTAGAAGCAGACTCCTGGGTCGCTTGCCCCCCGGCAGTGGAAAAGATCAAGCCAGGCGAGAGCGGCTGGGCGCGCGTGGCGAATGTGAACCTGCCACCTCCAACTTGATTACGCCACGTGACGACTCTGCTGTGCCGTACCTCCGTCTACGTTCGAGGTGAGTGGGCGATAAGACCTGCGAGGTCTCCAGGACTTCCTGCTTGGCTCTCTCCTGCCCCTTCACGTCCCCGCCTCGAGTCTGAAGGGCACGGCGCCAGAGACCATCCCAGGTGTGAGAGGCCTACCAAAAGCCTTTCGATTTTGCACCGTCATTCGGGCGTGCTCTGAATACGCTGGACATCCCGGCCCCTACGATCCGCCCGCGTTGCGATTTCTGCAACGATCTAGCCCAGAGCCCTGCACAGCAAAAAGCACAGGGCCCAGCCCTTGAGCCAGGCGCAGCGCCCCACGTTGATCCCCAACTACGTCCAGTAGAGCATGTCTGTCCTACTTCGCGCAAAAACCTTCTGCAAGCCCATACAAATGCCATGTTATCCGTCAGTCTCGTGCCCTGTCGCACCCCCTACGATATGATGACACCCAAAGCGCCGCCAGCGTGCCACCGGGCACCCGGATCACTCGGGTGCGTGGTTCTTGTTGGTCACCCACCGATGCCCCGACTGTCGGCGCACCCTGTTCGAGAGCGCGGCCCGCTGCTCCAAACAATCGTCATTCGCTGCCGGCGCTGCAAGCGCCGCGTGGTCCTGGTACCCGAGTGATCACGGTTGAAGGTTGCAGGTTAACCAGTGCCAAGGCATTCCTCTCCGCTGCAACGGCATCGCCCAACCTTCAACTTGCAACCGCTATGGGCGATCCATACCAGCTCTCGGAGCACAAGCGCCAGATCCTGGTGCTCAAAGCGGTCGGGCTGACCAGCGAGCAAATCGCCGACGAGCTGCTCATCGAACCTGAGACGGTGAAGAACCACCTGGACCGCATCCGGCGGCAGTACGACGTCAGCAATACGACGCAAGCCA
>DOUV01000370.1:8495-8865 GCA_003520455.1 Chloroflexota bacterium
GCTGACCCTCGACGAGCTCAAGGTTCGCCGGCCCGGCGGATGGATCGAGCCCCAGGAGTTGCTCGCCTGGCGCACCTCCCCACCGTGACAACGGTGAAAGGGTGGCAGATTGTCCTCCCCGCGGGCTGCGCCTGGGCGAGTCGATTCAGTTCCGGCGGTCCCCACAGGGGGAGACGGTCGCTGGGGGGCGCCCCGCCCGGGTCGTCTCGCTCGGCAGGGCGCCCCCCAGCGAGTGCCCCCAGCCTGGGTGCCCGCTGTGGGGAAAGGCATCCTCCGTAGGGGTCTCCGCCCTTATGGACGCGTTGGCGCGCGAGTTGGTCGCCCGCGCCGAGGCGGAGGCCGCCTCCATCCCAACCGGGACCTTCGTGGT
>DOUV01000360.1 GCA_003520455.1 Chloroflexota bacterium
CTGAGCACCGACGCGCTCTTCGACGGCGAGCACGCGCCCTACACCGAGGCCGACTTACCGGCACCAGTCCATGTCTACGGCCGGGCGAAAGCGGCGGCCGAGGTGGAGGTACGCGTCCTGCCCACCGGCCAGGCCTGCATCGTACGCACCTCGCTCATCACGGGTGCCGAGCCCCTCGATCCCCGCAGCGTCTGGGTCGCCGAGAGCTTGCGCCTGGGCCGGCCGATCACCCTTTTTGTCGATGAGTTGCGCTGCCCGATCTGGATCGAAGACCTGGCCGCGGCCATCTGGGAACTGGCGGCGATGGAGAACTGGCCGCCGGTACTGCACGTCGCCGGGCCCGAGGCTCTCAGCCGTTACACTCTTGGTCTCCTGATCGCAGCGCACCAGGGCCTGCCAGTAGAGGGGATCACCCGCGGCTACAACCGCGATCTGGCGGTGCCGCGCCCGCGCGATGTACGCCTCGACACGCGCCTGGCAGCTCAGGTACTACACCGGCAGCCGCGGCCCATCAGTGAGGTGTTCGCCGGTCTGAAGGCTACAGGTTGCCAGTTGGAAGGTTAGGGCGGACGCGTTGTCCACCTGCAAGCTCTCGACCTTCAAGCCATCAAATGTTGAACCGGATGTTCAGGATGTCTCCGTCTTTGACCTCGTAGGTCTTGCCTTCGAGCCGGAGCTGCCCGTGCTTGCGGGCCTCGGCCATCGAGCCGGCCGCGATCAGGTCATCGTAGGTGATGGTCTCGGCGCGGATGAAGCCGCGCCCCAGGTCGGTGTGGATGGCGGCGGCACATTCCTGGGCGTTGGCACCGGCCGGTACCGTCCAGGCGCGGACTTCGTCCTCTCCAACGGTGAAGAAATCTTTGAGCTCCAACAGCTCGTGGCTCATCCGAATCATGCGATTCAGGCCCAGCTCACGGATGCCGAAGTCCGCGAGGAACTCATCGGCCTCGTCCGGGCTCATCTGGGCAAGCTCGGCCTCGAGCTTGCCGCGCAGGGTCGTGACGGCGGCCCGCGGTCCAACCTCGAAGGAGCTGAGGTCAGGCTCGGGCTGCTCGTCGCCGAGGTTAAGGACGACCAGGAGCGGCTTTTGGGAGAGGAAGGTGAAAGAGCGGACCATCTTCTCCTCGTCGGGCTCGAATTCAAAGGCTCGCAGTGGCTGCTCGGCCTCCAGATGCGCTTGCAGGCGTTGGAAGAGTTCCTGCTCGGCCTCGAGTTGCTCGCGTTGCTGGTGCTGCAGGTTCGGCTTCTTGAGGTCGGCTTCTAGCCGCTCCAGCCGCCGCTCGACTGCCATCAGATCGTTGAGGATCAGTTCTGCCTCGAGGTTGCGCCAATCCTGCCCGGGGTTCACCCGCCCGGAGGGATGCGGGACGTTTGGGTCCTTGAAGGCGCGGACCACGTGGAGCAGGGCATCGTTGTTAGCGATGGCATTGATCAACGGGCCACCGAAGCCGCCGCTCTGCGGGCCACCGGCCGTCACGCCGCCGATGTCGTTGTAGGTGACTTTGGCGTAGATCGTCTTTTTAGGGCGGTACATCGCCGAGAGCCGGTCAATCCGCGGGTCGGGGACATCGACGACCGCGGTGTGAACCTCTACCTGGTTCGTCGAGAAGGCGTCCGTTACGGCGTTCCCGCGCGTCAGAGCATTGTACACGGTGGTCTTGCCGCTGTTCGGCAGACCGATAATTCCAATCTTCATAACATTTTTTCCAGAGTTTCAGTCGGATCAAGAGCGATCGCGCGCACAAAAAGAGCCGGGCGTAACGCCAGGCTCGGATCACTCCGTTTGAGACAGATTATAGCCCGAATATGTCCAAACGCAAGCGGAGATCAGGAAGCTGGCGTAGCTGCCTCACTCCTCGGCAGGTGCGTTCGCCAGAGCGCGGCACGGTCTTATGATGGTGTCGAGCCGCTCGAGCGCCAGGCCGGCCGCGAACCAGGCCGGGGCGTAGTCCAGGCGGATCAGACCGTGGAGATTGCCGCGTGTGTGGCTGTAATCCCAGGGCGCGTCCCCCACCAGGCGGCGGAGCAGAGCACCACTGCTGTACTCGATCGCAAAGAAGCCGGCCATATAGGCCAGGCCGCGCACCCACCAGGGCGCCGGCCGCAACCGATCACGCGCGGGTTCGTAGAGCGGCGCGATCAGGCCGTAGATCGGCAGCATCCAGAGTGAGGTTTGCCCCTTGAGGAGCCAGCGCTTGTCGGGGGAGCGACCGATATTGGCCAGGGCGGTCCATCCAACTTCGACGATGAGACCCAGGAGGCCGTAGAAGAGCCAACGGCGTATCATTGAAGTCTCCATCAGTCCGGCCCTCCGCCACGGATGCGATTTACGTCGGTCTGGAAGCAGCGGCGAGGCAGGCACGAGGCGGCGCCAGTGTCGGCCGGCATGCCAGGACCCAGGCAGCGTCCTCACGGTTGAGGCCCGGCCGCACTTCGGAACCGTGAACGGTTGGTACGATACGTGCTTACCAAACACACTGAACGCGAAGTGAGGCGCCTGTTAGCAATCGGTAGAGGAGGCTGTGGCCGATGCACGGACCTTTCGCCCGGTGGATGGTACGGGTATGGCTCGCCTGCGCCGTTCTCCTGTGGGCTGTGGTCCCCCTCGGGGCGCAACTGAGTGTGCACGCACTTGTGCAACAGACAAAGTTCGTTGCGATTCCGTTGACGGACGAGGGTCCAAGCCTGGCGCAGTTTCGAGCTGAGCCGGGCCAGCCCCTGGTCATCCTTATTCAAAACAGCAACCAGGTTCCCCACTGCCTGAGCTTTGATATTCCGCCCCCTGCCCGTGTCCTGCCACTCGGGGAAGGCGATTTCACCGGGGTACTATCACGCGACTGTCCGCCCGCCCCCAACCCGGTGCCCGTAACGCCGGGCGGCCCGCCGATCCTCTCCGCAGTGGACCTCAACGCCCTGCAATCCGCACTTCAATGTGGCCCGATGACGGCGGGAGGGCGGGTCACCGGCTACTGGGCCTACCAACTCCCTGGGCCGGTGGCGCCTGGTGAGAACGCCACGCTCTGCTTCATTGTCGCCGCTCCAGGACGCTACCCTTTCTACGATCCGCTCGATCGTTCGTGGCAAGGTCTACTGATCGTCGGGCCGCCCGGTTCCGCGGCCACGCCGACGGCGTCCCCAACGCCCGCACCCCCGCCGACTTCGAGCCCACCCGCGACGCTTCCGGAAACGGGCGCCACCCCGAGCAGTGGTTGGCCGGCACCCTTCTGGTTGCTGCCTGGCGTCTGGGCGCTCGCGCTGGGCGTGCTGGTTCGGCCGTTCTTCTCTGATCTGCACCCAAAGCGCTAAT
>DOUV01000003.1:0-232 GCA_003520455.1 Chloroflexota bacterium
GGGCACCCTCTACGAGTGGAGGGCGCCCTCGACCTACATCCAGCAGCCGCCCTTCTTCGTGGACCTGGCCCCTGAGCCCGCACCGCTGCGCCCCATCCTGGAGGCCCGCGCGCTCGCCGTGCTGGGCGACTCCATCACCACCGACCACATTTCACCGGCTGGGGGAATCGCCGCCGAGAGCCCGGCGGGGCAATACCTGATCGCGCGCGGAGTCCGGCCGGCGGACTTCACT
>DOUV01000003.1:271-5590 GCA_003520455.1 Chloroflexota bacterium
CCGGCGGAGTTCAACTCCTACGGCGCCCGCCGCGGCAACCACGAGGTGCTGATGCGCGGCACCTTCGCCAATATCCGCCTCAAGAACCACCTGGTGCCGGGAGTCGAGGGCGGCGTCACCGTTCACCTGCCCAGCGGAGAGCAGACCAGCATCTACGCCGTGGCGATGCGCTATCAGGAGGCCGGTACCCCGTTGATCATCCTGGCGGGACAGGAGTACGGTACCGGCTCCTCGCGCGACTGGGCCGCCAAGGGTCCGGCCCTGTTGGGCGTAAAGGCGATCATCGCCGAGAGCTTCGAGCGCATCCACCGCTCGAACCTGGTGGGAATGGACATCCTGCCGCTGCAGTTCAAGCCGGGCGAGAGCTGGCGGTCGCTCGGTCTGAGCGGCCGGGAGGTCTACGACATCGAGGGGATCGACGACGACATCCGGCCCGGCGCCGAGTTGACCGTGCGAGCGACTGGCGAGGACGGCCACGCGCTACGCTTCCAGGTCATCGCACGCCTCGACACACCCGTCGAGGTCAACTATTACCGGAACGGCGGCATCCTGCAGACCGTGCTGCGTAGTCTGGCGCGCAGAGGATCTTCGAACGGACAGCGGGCCTGATCTGAAAACGGACTCGTAGACAATTCCAGGCAGGCCGGGCACTTTGCAAGTTTCCAATTGAACCTGGCAATCGCTGTCCGGAGCCGGGCGGTTAAGAGCGCGGCCAGGGGCCGGTGGTCGGGCGTGCCCCTGCGGACACCCGGGGGGTCAGAGGAGGTTGGAACAGTGCAAAAGTGGGTTAAGAACGATCGCAATTGTGCGCGAAGGGCGAGAATCCAGTCGGCTTCAGCCGACTTGGCCTATCAGCCCTGGAATTCATTCCAGGGCCGCCGGGCGATTGCAACCGCGGCTGGGAGCCAACGAAGCCGATGCGGGAAGAAGCCGGGCAAGCGGCATCGTATACGTCAGCCTGGGGCAAGCACCCCCGAATGCAAATCCTTACGATCAAAGAGCTACTTGACGACAAGAAGATCGACTACCCGCAGACCGCCGGCATGAATGTCACCTTCAAACCAGCGCCGAAGGCACAAGAACCAACGCCCGAACAGTCGAGTTTTGGCTTCGAGAACGGCTAGTACAGCGTTGCATAAGTTGTTAGGGTAAAGACAAGGTCAGTGACCTCATGCGCTTGCGCAAGTCCTCGGCCGTAAACTTCCAGTTGAAAGGCTGTGCGAGGGTGCTGAATCGCTGTTCAAAGGCCAAGATGCGTTGTGCCATCTCGTCTCTGGTCGCAAAATCGCGCGGCGTCAACGCTTTGCGCTCCAGAATGGAGAAGTACAACTCGATCTGACTCAACCAGCTGGCATGGGTGGGCAAATGAACGGCAATCGCGTGTTCGTGCCGACCTGCCAAGCGGGCCGGAAACGTGGCTGGATGATGAGCACTGCCGTTGTCCACAATCCAAACCACCCGCCGTGCGGTCTTGTAGGGCGGTTGGGTCATGACCAGATCGGTCAGCTGGCTGAAGGTCGCGATGCCGTTGGTCAGCTGAATCTGGCCGATGACGATCCCATGCTACACGTCCAGGACCGCCTGGTCCGTCAGCGGGCCCAACCGTTCGTAGTCAAACTCGACCTGGCCACGCTGGGCTGGGTGGGGAGCCCGGGTGGCCTGGCGCCGGCACAAGATCTGCAATTGGCTGTTCTCATCCGCGCACAGCACACAGTTGTCGGGCCCCAGGGGCTCGCCCTGCCAAACGCCGTGATACAGGTCCAGAATCACCGTCGCCTTTTCCAAAAACTGGGGATCGCGTGGAAACAGCCAGCTGTGATCGCGCCACGGCCGCAACGCAGCCTGCTGGTACCACCGACAGAGGCTGCTGCGGCTGATGCTGGGGACAATCCGCTCGCGCTTCAGGATCAGCACGATGTCGCCCAGCGAGTAGCGTCCCAAAGGCTCGCCCCGTTCCTGAGGCCGTTCACACGCAATCGCCTTGGCTTGCACCACTTGCTGAGGGGGAAAACACCGGCGGACGGCCGGGCCGAGGGCGGTCTTTCAGCGCATTGATCGGGCCTTCCCGATCCCGACGGGCCAGAAAGGCTTGGCGCCAATTCAGCACAATCTGCTCACTCCAGCCCAAGCGGCGCCGGGTTTCGCCAATCGTGATCCCATCAGCGGCCCAGAGAATCATGCGTGCCCGATCCGCCAATCGCCGTTCTGTCTTGCCGCCGCATACCAAGGCTTCCAAGACCTGGCGTTCTGTTGCGGTCAACTTGATAACGTACTTGTAGGGGTTGCGGGCCATCCGACTCCTCCTTGTCCAAGATGACCCTAGCATATCATTACCCTAACTATTTATGCAACGGTGTACTAGCGGCACGACCAGCGCCAGGTTTGCCCGGCGCCGTAGAGGCGGGCCGTGACCCGAACCTGTTCCTGCCAATCGTAGATGTCTGCCGCACTGAATTTGGCCCAGGTGATGGGGTGATATTGAAACAGCCCGTGCCAGTTGCCGCGATGGTTCACCGCCCGCGGATTGTAATCGCTCTCGCAGGCCGCGACCCGCAGTGCCCAGGTTTGCGCCTCCGGGCCGAGTGGCGCGAAGACGAAGACAATGTACGCCTGAATGTTATCGACCGTCGGCTCGAGCGTATCGGAGATCGAGATCGTGCCGACCACCGCCGCAGACGAGCCGTCCTCCCCGCCCGCCTGGGCTGCCTGTGATAGGTCACCGTTCACGGGGATGACCAGATACTGGCCGGGATGAATGAGATCGGGATTGGACAGGCCGTTGACCTCAGCCAGCGTGTCGACGTCGCTGCCATACCAGGCGGCGATGAGCTTTATCGTTTCGCCGGGTTGGACGACGTGGATGTGGCCGGTGATCTGAGCGGTGGGGGTCGGAGTGAGGGGCACTGTATCGTAGCTGGAACGCGGTGCGGCATCGGGGGGTGGATGCGAAGAGGCGTTGCTGATCGAGGGTGCAATCAATGGCGCCAGAGCCAGCACGACAGTAAGAATCAGACATAAGGGCGGTCGCGGCGGGCACATAGCGACAATCCTTGTCCTTTCCTGGTGTGCCGGTCAAGGCGCCAGACTTCCGAAGTCTGGTGGGGATCGTGCGTGCCCAAAGCGCGCTCCGAGCGCAGTGATCGAGGCGGGGACCGGCTGCGAACAAGACTTTGGAAGTCTTCGCTCCCACCCCCCATTGGGATTACTTGACCGGTGCACGAGTGCGGCACGGCAAACGCGGCGATTATATCAGGTTTTGCGTAGGCGTAAAGTCGGAGACTCGTAGGAGAATTGTACGAGATTTGGCGGAGATCGAGGGGGGCAACTGGTTCCTGCTTGGCAAATACAGGGAGCGTGATAGACTGCAGCGTGTCACGATGAGGGGTGCGACGGAGGGTGCTGTTGCTGGCTGTTCCCCCGCCGGCGAACGAATTCGCTCCCTTTTGGAAACGCATACTGCCTCGTTCTTCACGTGCCCCAGGGCGGCTCTACGCCCACATCCGCTTCCCCCCCCTCGGGCGCGATCCTGACAGGCCGGCCGTGTCCTCACGATCGGCTCAATCCCACATCCGCGGATATGTTGCAGTCATTGCCCGGCGCCAGATCTGGCCGCGCCAGATCCCACCATCGATGGAGCAACCTATGCCTGGTGACACGCTTCAAGAATTCCTGGCCATCTACACGCAACAACTCAAGCCCCTGCTTCGTGAGCGCGCCCTCGCGGGCTGGCAGGTGGCGACGACTGGGGAGACCGCGGCGGCCGAGCATATGGCCGAAGTGACGAAGGCCTTGATGACACTTCACGCTGACCCTGAGCGCTTCGCCCAACTCGCCGCCTGGGTTCACGAGCCGCCGCCGGCTGATCCCTGGCTCGCCCGGCAGCTCGAGACCACCCACCTGGCGTTCGCGCGCTACCAGATGGATGAGGCCACCATCGAGCAGCTTGCGAGCCTGGCCAAAGAGGTGCACCAGGCCTTCGTGAATTTCCGGGGGACATTCCAGGGCCGGCCGGTCTCCAACAATGAGATCGAGACGATTCTGCGTACCGCGCCCGGCTCAGAGGTGCTCCAGGCGGCGTGGGAGGCGAGCAAGCAGATCGGGGGCGTGGTGGTCGAGACGGTGCTCACGCTGGTCCACCGGCGCAACGAGGCCGCGCGCCGGCTCGGGTATCCCAACTACTATCAGATGAGCCTGGCGCTGGATGAGATTGATCCGGCCCGGCTCTTCGGAATGCTCGACGAATTGGATGCGCTGACCCGTGAGCCCTTCCGGCGAGCAAAAGCCAGGCTCGAGCGGGTGCTGGCGCAGCACTACACCCTGCCGGTCGCGGCGTTGCGGCCGTGGCACTACCACGACCCCTTCTTCCAACGCCCGCCCCAGGTGGGGCCCGGGCTGGAGCGGTTGGATCAGTTCTTCGCTGATGTGGATCAACTGGAGTTGGCGAAACGAACCTACGGTGGGATGGGGATGGAGGTCGAGGACATCCTCAGTGCGAGTGACCTGTACGCCCGCGAGGGCAAGGATCAACACGCCTTCTGCACCATGATCGACCGTGACACGCTCGACGTGCGCGTTCTCTGCAATCTCCAGCCCGACCTCCGTTGGACCGAGACGCTCCTCCACGAACTGGGCCACGCCGTCTACGACCGGTACCTCCCCCCGGCGCTCCCCTTCTTGCTGCGCGAGCCGGCCCACACCGCCAGTACCGAGGCGATCGCGATGCTTTTCGGCCGGCTGCCGCTTAACCCCACCTGGCAGCGCGAGATCCTCGGCCTGCCGGCCGGCGTCGTGGCAGAGCTGACGCCGGCGCTCCAGGCGCAGGAGCGGTTGGGGATGCTGATCTTCATTCGCTGGGGGTTGGTGATGCTCCACTTCGAGCGGGCGATGTACACCGATCCCGAGCAAGATCTCAACACGCTCTGGTGGGACCTGGTGGAGCGCTACCAGTTCTTGACCCGGCCGGAGGGCCGCCATGCGCCCGACTGGGCCGCCAAGATTCACCTGGCCCTCTACCCGGTCTACTACCAGAACTACCTGCTCGGCGAGCTGATGGCCTCGCAGCTTCAGCACACCATCGAGCAGCGCTTCGGTCGCCTCGTCAACGAGCCGCGGGCCGGCCGCTTCCTGGTCGCGAACTACTTCGCCCAGGGGGCGACTGCCGATTGGGACCGCACCATCGAGCGCGCCACCGGCGAGCGGCTCCAACCACGCTACTTCGTCGAGCAATTCGTGGCGTGACGCGCGAACCACTCTTCGCACGCATCACGCTTCACGTCTACGGTGTGGGCGTTGCCCCCGGCGTCGGCGCCGCCGGCGGTG